>NZ_SJWV01000309.1:0-2939 GCF_004352695.1 Escherichia sp. KCJ4928 | reverse complement strand
TAATAAGGACCGTGTTATTAATCTTCTGCGCCATGGGCAGTTCGCGACACACGGTTTGTTAAACCTGGAGGGGGTAGAGCGAGCAATAGAAACAAGTAGACTGGCCCCCTGAATCTCCAGACAACCAATATCACTTAAATAAGTGATAGTCTTAATACTAGTTTTTAGACTAGTCATTGGAGAGCAGATGATTGATGTCTTAGGACCGGAGAAACGCAGACGGCGTACTACACAGGAAAAGATCGCTATTGTTCAGCAGAGTTTTGAACCGGGAATGACGGTCTCCCTTGTTGCCCGGCAACACGGTGTGGCAGCCAGCCAGTTATTTCTCTGGCGCAAGCAATACCAGGAGGGAAGTCTTACTGCTGTGGCCGCAGGAGAGCAGATCGTTCCTGCCTCTGAACTTGCTGCTGCCATGAAGCAGATTAAAGAACTCCAGCGCCTGCTCGGCAAAAAAACGATGGAAAATGAACTCCTTAAAGAAGCCGTTGAATACGGGCGTGCAAAAAAGTGGATAGCGCACGCGCCCTTATTGCCCGGGGATGGGGAGTAAGCTTAGTCAGCCGTTGTCTCCGGGTGTCGCGTGCGCAGTTGCACGTAATTCTCAGACGAACCGATGACTGGAAAGATGGTCGCCGCAGCCGTCACTCAGATGATACGGATGTGCTTCTCCGTATACACCATGTTATCGGAGAGCTGCCCACGTATGGTTATCGTCGGGTATGGGCGCTGCTTCGCAGACAGGCCGAACTTGATGGTATGCCTGCGATCAATGCCAAACGTGTTTACCGGATCATGCGCCAGAATGCGCTGTTGCTTGAGCGAAAAACCGCTGTACCGCCATCGAAACGGGCACATACTGGCAAAGTGGCCGTGAAAGAAAGCAATCAACGATGGTGCTCTGACGGGTTCGAGTTCCGCTGTGATAACGGAGAAAAACTGCGAGTCACGTTCGCGCTGGACTGCTGTGACCGTGAGGCACTGCACTGGGCAGTCACTACGGGCGGCTTCGACAGTGAAACAGTACAGGACGTAATGCTGGGAGCGGTGGAACGCCGCTTCGGCAACGAGCTTCCGGCGTCTCCAGTAGAGTGGCTGACGGATAATGGTTCATGCTACCGGGCTAATGAAACACGGCAGTTTGCCCGGATGTTGGGGCTTGAACCGAAGAACACGGCGGTGCGGAGTCCGGAGAGTAACGGCATAGCAGAGAGCTTCGTGAAAACGATAAAGCGTGACTACATCAGTATCATGCCTAAACCAGACGGGTTAACGGCAGCAAAGAACCTTGCAGAGGCGTTCGAGCATTATAACGAATGGCATCCGCATAGTGCACTGGGTTATCGCTCGCCACGGGAATATCTGCGGCAGCAGGCCAGTAATGGGTTAAGTGATAACAGGTGTCTGGAAATATAGGGGCAAATCCAACAAGTTCTCATGGCATCGGTGGAGTCAGTTTTATTCTTATGAAATTAATTGCTGCAGAACTTATCTTTGAAGGATATTTATAATGACTTCATTCTACTTTAAGCCGAATATACATCATGTCAATATTAATAATGAAATAACTATCCTTGATGAGATATCTGATCGTTATATCCTTCTTTCAGAAAAGCAATCAATTCTCTTAAAAGAGTATATGAGTGATGGTTCTCATAATTATGTCGGTGATACAATGAACCTGGAAGGTATAATTTCTAAGGAGTCGGGTACTCCTTTGGCAAAGAGTACTCCGTCTCCTCAGGGGGTTGGTATATTGACCTGGAACAGTTATGTCAGCACTCGGTTGGGTATTGCCAGTTTTTTTTATATCGCTGAAGCAATAATGAGAATGATTCTTGTCCGAAAACGTCTCCAGTCAAAGGGTTTTCACCATTGCCTTGAGCATTGTCGTTGTGCGCTTAGCCAGAAGAGTTTTCCGTACATTTCCCTGAAAGATAAATTAATTATTGGGCAGAAGTTGAGCCAGAGTATTAAAATTGCGGCACCGTTTATCCCGGGCAAGGTTAAATGCCTTGAGTTTTCACTTGTTTTGTTCGACATGTTAGTGTCAAGAAAAATCAGTCCCACATTATTTATTGGATTCCAGCGCTATGATTTTCTTTCTCATGCATGGCTGGAAATTGATAATGAAGTGGTTGCAGATCAAGATAACCTGAAAACAAAACTTACACCAATAATTAGAGTGGGATAATGAAAATAAAAAATGTCATTTGTGAATTAAAATCAGGGGCAAGTGCTTACTCTTCGGCCTACAAGCTCATACGCTCACTGTATCCCGCATTCACATTTTCTTTTATCGGTGTGTCCATTCTCTTTATTCTGGCTTCGGTTCTTGGTGCATTACTTCCTTATCTGCTCAAAAAGACAGCGGAGGCGTATACTTTCTCTGAAGGGATACTATCTGCATTTTTCCTGATCACAATGACCTACGCCGTCAGCTGGACAGTGACCGAAGTACTGAAGAATATCAGAGGCATTTTTTCTGCGGGAATTCTGGCACAAGCAGATGCAGCACTAACCAGTAACACGATGGAGATTTTACTTTCTATTAGTTTCCGGAAACAAAAGGAATTTGAGCCGGCGGTCCTGGCTGCAAATATTGATCGTGGCGCGCAATCATTCAGTGCGCTGACATTATCTGTTTTCTGGACACTACTCCCAATTACTGTAGAAATCAGTATGGCTGTTTATTTTCTTTATCAGAGTCTGGGTTTTACTTATTCACTTATTTTCTCAATTTCTGTTATAGGTATGATTTTTCTTGCCTTCAGCATAGCGATCTTTAGTCGTCATATCCATACCGATATAATGAATGCTCAGAATGGGGTGTATTCTTATACGATTGAGCGACTTGCCATGCCGTTGGATATCCGAATTAATTCAGCTCATGCAAAAGAAAGAGTTCTTCGCCAGGAAATTCTTAATCAGTATGTTAA
>NZ_SJWV01000308.1:0-2949 GCF_004352695.1 Escherichia sp. KCJ4928 | reverse complement strand
CGAAAGTACTGATTATGAGATGATAAGCATCAGGAGGAAACAAAGTGGAACAGATAAAGCAAAGCGCTACCGTGATGATTGATCACGAGATCCTAAACGAGCTTAAAAAACTTCAATTCGATGTTATTCGCCGGATGAATGAAGCTGGTATATACGGCAGAGCCGCCACGCCAACAGTAGGCCATCTTGCTCGCGTGCTGTTACGCGAACGCCTGGGCATTGCAACAGGTGAGGAATAACAATGGCTATCACAGAACGCGAGGCAAGCATCATTAAAGCCATTGGCGAGGAAACAAGAGACACGATAGCGCCATTAATGGAAAAGATCGCAGAGCTTGAGACACGAATAAACAAGCTGAGCGATGAAGTTGAAGGCCTGATCTCGTTACTCGGTGAGCAATGACAGGGGGGGAGTGTTCCGGCCGGAAAGTCGATCGCCCTGGACACCGCCCCCCGTCTCATTCGTAGAAAATTTTGCTTTTCAAAAAAGTTACACGAAAAGTTACACCCCCTCAAAACGAGGTTTTTGCATGGCATTAACGACCAAAAAAAAGCGGTTTGCTGATGCGTTATCAAAGGGCGCAAATCCCACGGAAGCCGCGATACATGCGGGATACAGCGAAAAGACCGCAAGGGTTAAAGGCTGGCAGCTATCCAACGATCATGAGGTGAAAAAGTATCTTAAGGCTGTAACTTCTGATGTAACTTTTCAGGTTACAAAACCGAAAAAAGTTACAAAGAAAGTTACCGAAAAAGTTACACCGGAACGGGCATCAATCAGCACCATAGAACGGATGGAAAACGGCTTGCCCGACCCCATCAAAGCTATGGGCAGGATACTGGCTGAAAACATAGACACAGATCCGAAACTGGCATTAGATGCCGCGTTTAAGCTGGCCCAGTTCACCCACCGCAAGATCGGCAGTATTGGGAAAAAAGAGGTTAAAAAACTCAATGCCGCTAGTGTCTCCTCAAATCGGTTCCCCATCCCTAAGCCGCCAACAGGCTTAAAACACTGAGGTAGTTAACGATGGATGAATACATCACAGACCCTATTGAAGTGCTCACGGAAATCATGAACGACAAGCAGCAGCCAACCGAAATACGGTTACAGGCCGCCGCTGTTCTGATGCCATATTTTCACGAAACCCTGACCCCGTGTTACCAAGAGGAAGACGAAGATGATTTGTAAAAACATGAAAGGCGTATCGGCAGTTCGCGCCGCCAGCGTGCTGGCTGCATGCAAATTCAGCCATGCCGACGCTATAGAGATGACGAAAAGAAATGATCCGACTGTATCGGCATTCCTTGAAAAATCCGTTGTTGCCGGAATCACTACGGATAATATGCCGTCGCTGGTGGCGGAGCCGATAGTAAGAGAGCTTGGGCAGTATATTTTTTCGCAGTCTGTACCAGGTAAGCTAATCAGCAGCTGCCTAAATCTGCCATTTGGCGCAAAATTGCAGTCAATATCAGGCAAGGGAAGCAAATGGCTTAAAGAGGCCGAAGAAATACCCGTCAAAGAGGGAGACGTAAGCGAAAGAGCGTTAAAACTGTTTAAACTCGGCGCTATTGTGATGCTGAATAATGAGCTAATCAAATTTAGCACCCCTGGCACTAATTCAGCGATCAGAGACTTGATCACATCGGAATCGGTGAAAGAAATTAATAAAAAATTTCTTTCCAGTGACCATGAGGAAGAAGGCGTCTCACCTGAAGGCGTGCTTAACGGTGCAGATGAAGCAGAAAACTTTATAGAGCTTTTCAAAAAGCACATAGCGAACGGTAACACGCTTGCCACGTCGTCGCTAATCTTGCCCGTAGAAAACGCCTTACAGCTTACTGATGCTGAGTTCTGGCAGATAGAGCTTTTGAGAATACCGGTAATTGTGAGCGAACAGGCGGATCGCATGATGCTGATAGACGCTCAAAAGCTGATTATTAACGTTGAAGCCACGGTTATAACCCCAACTGATGAGGCGGTAATAAAAACCGAATCAGGGGCGGTTAGTCTTTTCCAGAATGACGCCACAGCGTTCAGGGCGATCACCTATTGCGGATGGCAAAAACTCGATAAGGCCGTCACCGTTCTGGCGCAATCTTAATGTAGTGCGCCGCATTACTGGTTATGTGAATGCGGCGCATAGGGTCTACGAAAAACAAAATTAGTTTACGTTATCTTATGTAACCATATTTAACGGAGAAGACTAAAACGCGGACTATTTAGTGTCAGTGCATGAGCCTAACAGCATAATAAACAACATATTAAGATAGCTTTACGCATACCCAAGAAAAACAGCAAGTCCACGCTGGCTGCCGGGATCATGATGACGGCGCTGTTACTGAACTGGCGGCAGGCGGCGGGCTACACCATTCTGGCCCCGACCGTGGAGGTGGCGGCTAACGCCTTTAATCCTGCGCGGGATATGGTACGACGGGACGATGATCTGGATGACCTCTGCCAGGTGCAGACACATATCCGGACCATCACCCACAGGGTGACGGACACCACCCTTAAGGTGGTGGCTGCCGATCCGAATACGGTATCCGGTATCAAGTCCGTGGGGACGCTGATTGATGAACTGTGGTTATTTGGCAAGCAGTACAAAGCGGAGGACATGTTACGTGAAGCCATAGGCGGCCTTGCCTCCCGCCCGGAAGGGTTTGTGGTGTATACGACCACCCAGTCGAATGAGCCGCCAGCCGGGGTGTTCAGACAGAAACTGCAGTACGCCCGGGATGTCCGTGACGGCAAAATTCATGATCCGCACTTTCTGCCGGTGATATTTGAGCATCCGCCGGAGATGGTGGAGCGCGGTGAGCACCTGCTGATGGAAAACCTCGCCATGGTCAATCCGAATCTCGGTTATTCGGTGGATGAGGCTTTTCTGTACCGGGAGTACCGTAAAGCCCGGGAGGCTGGTGAGGAAGCATTTCGTGGCTTCATGT
>NZ_SJWV01000307.1:0-2969 GCF_004352695.1 Escherichia sp. KCJ4928 | reverse complement strand
AGCCAACACCTGGCCGCTGCCGCCTGCGGGCAGTCGTCTGGTTGGTGAAAACAAATTTCATGTGGTGGAAAATGACGGTGGTTCTCTGGAAGCCATCGCCAAAAAATATAACGTCGGCTTTCTCGCGCTGTTACAGGCTAACCCCGGCGTTGATCCTTACGTACCGCGCGCGGGTAGCGTGTTAACGATCCCGTTGCAAACCCTACTTCCAGACGCGCCGCGTGAAGGCATTGTGATCAACATTGCGGAGCTGCGTCTCTATTACTACCCGCCGGGTAAAAATTCGGTAACCGTCTATCCAATAGGTATTGGTCAGTTAGGTGGTGACACGCTGACACCGACAATGGTGACCACCGTTTCAGACAAACGTGCAAACCCAACCTGGACGCCAACGGCAAACATCCGCGCCCGTTATAAAGCACAGGGAATTGAGTTGCCTGCGGTAGTGCCGGCTGGACCGGATAACCCAATGGGCCATCATGCGATTCGTCTGGCGGCCTATGGCGGCGTTTATTTGCTTCATGGTACGAACGCCGATTTCGGCATTGGCATGCGGGTAAGTTCTGGCTGTATTCGTCTGCGGGATGACGATATCAAAACACTCTTTAGCCAGGTCACCCCAGGCACCAAAGTGAATATCATCAACACTCCGATAAAAGTCTCTGCCGAACCAAACGGTGCGCGTCTGGTTGAAGTACATCAGCCGCTGTCAGAGAAGATTGATGACGATCCGCAGCTGCTGCCAATTACGCTGAATAGCGCAATGCAATCATTTAAAGATGCAGCACAAACTGACGCTGAAGTGATGCAACATGTGATGGATGTCCGTTCCGGGATGCCAGTTGATGTCCGCCGTCATCAAGTGAGCCCACAAACTCTGTAAAGCACGGATAAAAAAAATCCCCGCGACACGGCATGTCGCGGGGAAAAAATCAGCAGTAGCAGGCATTAATGAGGGTTAATGCTTATTTATAAATTACTGCTGTTCCATGGAGGGTATTCGGACCGGTTACAGAAGTAATACGGAAAGATTTTGCGCCCATCTCATCCGCTTTTTGCGCCAGCTGCTCTTCCAGCGATCCCAGATTTGTCCCCGCGTTAGCACTGATAGTACCGACTTTTTGTTGGCCTTCTGGCGTTGACTGAACTTCGACAGCCGCAAAGCTGGCAAATGACATGGAGCTTAAAATCGCCGCAGCGATGAGGGTTTTTACGTTTTTCATAATAGTGGCCTTATGCAGATGAATGACGTCGCAAGCAATTACTTAACGATCGATAACTAAATGATAGATGTGATCTGGATCACATACAAGATATTTTTTATAACAATCATTAATTAATTTAAAAATCTTTAAATTTCAGTTAAATAGAAAGCAATTATTTTTATGGGATCTGGACTGGTGAACGGAGGTGATTATTTTTATAATAACCTTTCATTCACAGTCACCAGGTACAACGGCATCATGGCAACTGACTCAACACAATGTGTAAAAAAAAGCCGTGGCCGCCCAAAAGTGTTCGACAGGGATGCCGCGCTTGATAAGGCCATGAAATTGTTCTGGCAACACGGTTATGAAGCGACTTCTCTTGCGGACCTCGTCGAAGCGACCGGAGCCAAAGCGCCCACGCTATACGCGGAATTTACCAACAAAGAGGGGTTATTTCGTGCCGTTCTCGACCGCTATATCGATCGTTTTGCCGCTAAGCATGAAGCACAGCTGTTTTGTGAAGAGAAAAGCGTGGAGTCTGCGCTGGCTGACTATTTTGCTGCCATCGCCAACTGCTTTACCAGCAAAGACACCCCGGCAGGCTGCTTCATGATCAACAACTGCACCACCCTCTCCCCAGATTCAGGAGATATCGCCAATACGTTGAAATCACGCCATGCGATGCAAGAGCGCACTTTGCAGCAGTTTTTATGTCAACGACAAGCGCGCGGGGAAATCCCGACCCACTGTGACGTGACACATCTGGCAGAATTCCTTAATTGTATTATTCAGGGGATGTCGATCAGCGCACGCGAAGGTGCATCGCTGGAAAAACTAATGCAGATTGCCGGAACGACTTTGCGTTTATGGCCCGAACTGGTGAAATAAGGCGCAAAAAAAGCCCCTCTGCCTGAGCGAATGAGGGGCCAAATTGCAGAGTACAGCCTTGTTATACTTTGTTATTCAAAATCAGTTGCCCATTACTATCTAGCGGGATCTGCGTACCCGGATCGCGGTCCATGCGGATTTTGCCCTGCTGATCGCCAATCTTATAGGTCACATCATAACCGAGCATTTTTTCTGACTTGTCATACACCGTTTTACAACGCTGTTGCGTAGTCGTGTAAGTATCGCTTTCCTGGAGAGAGCCCTGGATCTGGTTACCGGCATATCCACCACCCAGCGCCCCCACAACAGTGGCGACATCTTTACCACGACCACCACCAAACTGATGCCCTATCACGCCGCCAGCAACAGCGCCGAGCACCGACCCGGTAATGCGATTTTCATCCTGCACCGGTCGACGATGGGTCACTGTGACGTTGCGACACTCCTGACGCGGTGTTTTAACCGTTTCCTTGATTGGGGTTGCAGAAACAACCTGAGCGTATTGCGGGCCCCGTTCAAACACGTTCAGACTGGCCACTGCCGCTACGCCCAGCGCAGCTGCGACACCAATCCCGATACCCGCCAACATTGATTTATTCACGGGAACACCTCCTTCTTTGCAGTTATGCCAATCATGCAAGCGAAGGAGAAAAGCAGCTATCAGACAGAAGATGAAAAGCGCGGGAATGGCTGGAAATACTTAAGGATTCGGAGGAGTCTGAAGGAATGCCTGATGCGACGCTTAACGCGTCTTATCAGGCCTTGTATTATCCCTCCAGTGCAGAGAAAATCGGCCAGTTTTCTCTGCCTGCAGTCCGCATGCCGTATCGGGCCTTGGGTTCTAACCTGTTGCGTAGATTTATGCAGCGGACT
>NZ_SJWV01000306.1:0-2984 GCF_004352695.1 Escherichia sp. KCJ4928 | reverse complement strand
TTCCTGTCCATGTGCGGAAATGTTGTTGCTTTGTATCTTTTGTGTTAAGCAACGGATGAGCGTGTTTCTTTCGCATTTCCACTATCATCAACCCACGAAGACCTGTAGAAACACGCTCCCCCCCCCCTCCGACTACTGGACAGCAGAATCACACCGCGCTAAACATGACATGCGTGTTTCTGGTGAGCGAAAAGCTGTCAGCCGTGGACTGCCGTAGCAGAGACCCGGAAACGCGCTTAAAACGCTTCTGAGTGCGTCAAAACAAAAAACGAGTAAATCCTTGCTCGTTTCTGAAAATCACGTTAGAACGCTTCTGAGCGCGTTTCTGAATATTCTCCCAGTGCATGAATAGTTCGCGCCTGAAACGCGCTCAATCCTCGCCACTTAGCTGACGTTTATCTTTCGCCCGATCGCGCTGGTATTTTTTGACAACCGGCACCCACGAAAACGCCAGACGGGAACCGTCATCTGTACCCTCTGCCATGTCATCCGCCATGATTAAATCCTCGTTCGTTTCCCGCTCCAGTTGCAGAACGTTCTTAAGCGCTCCCCCCGTAGCAACAAAACGACGCTTGTGTACCTGCCGTGTTAATTCGAGGAACCATTCAGGATCAGCCAGCATATCAGCAGGCTTTGTGGAATATTTCAGAGTTTCAACCACCGCGCCGCGCAGCTGTTCCGCAACAACACAAGGTAAAGATTCATCGTCTTTTGGTTTCCGTGATTTCACCACTCTGATATCCACATTCGGGTCATACGCCACCCGCAGACAATCACGCCACAGTTCCACCCAACGGGCATGTTTCACATACTCACGGCCGGACAACATCGAAGGGGGAACCATCAGCAGAGTGTGAAAATGGGGATGTGCAGTACCATCCTTGCCGCGCGTTACTTCCGTGGTACGAACCCAACCCAACACATGGCGAAATTCCTTACGCTCTTTCAACCGCTTAAACCCCGCATTCATCGCGGTCAGCGTCTCACCAAGCGCGTCAATGGAACAGTTGCGCACTGTCAGTGTGAGAAACAACCAGCGCGCGCCGGGATGTTCCGTCACAATCTTTGGCAGGGACTGATAGAAACGGGCTTGCCACATCATGGAACGCCTCCACTGACAGATCGGACAGTGCCGGACGCGACAGAACCGTGCATCACGCAACCGCAGGCGCGTTTCTCCGGTCTCTGTGTTTGTTGACCACCCAAACCGCAAAATACCACTACAAGCCCCGACACGTTCGCCGTAGTGCTCAAATCCGGCAGCACGCAGATAAATACCGCCCACATCGTCGGAAAAGCTTCGGTGTTCATCCCACGGTTTATCTGCTGGAGAGTAATCCGTCAGATTCTTAAGTTCAGGATTTTTCATGTCTGCCGTCCCCTTGCGAGCGACAGACGAAATTGCGTGTTATCATTCCTGTATCACCTGTACCAATTGTCGTCAAATCAGTTCATGTTCTAGGTGGTCGCGCCCCTGGAGTGGTGGAAGACTCGCAGGGGCTAATTTATAACCACTCCCGACAAAATACTCTCAAACCTATTTACACGCAAATCCGCGCTCAGGCCAGATATGGCAAGGGATAGAGCTGATTCAAAAAATCGCATTTATCCCTTAAGTATAAATACAAGGAACGCGCACGAAAGCAGCAGCAAAATCGCCTGTTTTTTGTTCGATTTTTTGAGGGCAAAAACAACAACCACGAAAGCGTTTTCCCGACAAAACACCCACAGGCTTTTCCACCAATTTTGTGAACAACAAAAACCGTCTTGCAGGTGGTTGGCATCACTCCGTGACACCAACCACCTCCTCCAGTGTTTTTTCCGTGCCATCGTCAATCACAAAATCGGAACCCACGCCGGAGGCGCGGGACCCCACGATTTTCTGTTTGACGAATTCGGGAACGGTGAGCAGTACGCGGAATTTTTTCACGTGCCGCGAAGCGTTGGCAGGGTGTCGGGGCGTAGCCCTGACCAGGTGGGGAATGTCTGAGTGCGCGTGCGCGGTCCGACATTCCCACATCCTGTCCCGATTTCTGCGAGTTTGTGTTACCGGAACGCTGGCGCAATATCGGCAGTTTTTGCGCCGTGTCGCCCTCCACGGAAGCGCGCAGATCTGGCAACCGGACGGCAAATCATTTTGCCGTTTTCGTGCCGCAGCCGTTCCGCGCGATCGACAAACTGGCAGTCGGGGGGGAATCTCACGAAGTGCGCACTTATACAATCTCAACTTCGTTTCGATTGTGTGCGGTCTGCGACGCGGTGAAAACCGCAGATAACAGGCAAAAAAAAATCCCCCTGTGTCAGGGGGCCGTCAAAGTCAATTTCCTGATGATAGTTGTTTTGAGGTGTTGCTATGCCCGCTCAATTTGCCGCAGGAACACCGCAAAAACAACTCCGATGACGGGACAGGATGTGTAATCGTATAACCGCGCACGCCGATACGATTACCACCTGGTCAGGGCTACGCCCCGACACCCTCGACAACCTGCCCGGGACACGTTAAAACGACATCTGCGCGTTTCTGAAGCTCCCATTAACCATGGGGATGGTATTAGCGCCGGGATGCGACAGAAACGCGCTTAAAACGCCCCTGAACGCATCAAACGCGAAAAAACGAACAAAACCTTGCCTGCCTGCAAAAATCACGTTAGAACGCGTCTGAGCGCGTCTGAGGGGTTAAAATTCACTGTGCGTCAAATGGGGATTGTTACACCCCGCCCTCAAATGCGCTCACTTCCCCTTCCTGTCCATGTGCGGAAATGTTGTTGCTTTGTATCTTTTGTGTTAAGCAACGGATGAGCGTGTTTCTTTCGCATTTCCACTATCATCAACCCACGAAGACCTGTAGAAACACGCTCCCCCCCCCCTCCGACTACTGGACAGCAGAATCACACCGCGCTAAACATGACATGCGTGTTTCTGGTGAGCGAAAAGCTGTCAGCCGTGGACTGCCGTAGCAGAGACCCGGAAACGCGCTTAAAACG
>NZ_SJWV01000305.1:0-3038 GCF_004352695.1 Escherichia sp. KCJ4928 | reverse complement strand
AATTGGTGCTATTCATATAATTCTTTAAACAGCGAACTTATAGCCAGGATTCAATAGATATAGTAACAGGAACATCAGTAAGCGATGAGATGGTCTTCCCCCTCCTTCACGACAACCTTTAATTACGTCATGATGGATAAACTTTAACCACAAAAGTAAGAGGGATACCTGCCTCAACAGAAAATCACAACAGAAAATCACCGGCATCGATCTGGCTAAAACGAACTTTTATCTTTTCAGTATCAATGCTCATGGCAAACCCGCAGGAAGGATCAAACTTTCTCGCAATCAACTGCTTAACTGGCTGGTGCAACAGCCTAAAATGACTGTTGCGATGGAGGCTCGCGGGCATCCCATCACTGGGCCAGGGAAATCAGGAAACTCGACCATGATGTAATATTTCTTCCGGCGCAACATGTTAAAGCTTATCAGCGACGCCAGAAAAATGATTATGACGACGCTCAGGCAATACTGAGGCCTGCCAACATGGAACTATACGCCCCGTACCAATAAAAACTCTGGCGTAACAGGACGTCCAGACTTTTTTGAAAATGCACCGGTTGGTTTCGATGGAAAGGACACAACTGATAAATCACGTTCGTGGACTTCTTGCTGAATATGCGAGTTAATAGGGAATCCAGTGCGAATCCGAAACTGACACGCAGCGGTAAGGAAAGGTGCGATGATTGCGTAATGTGGACACGGTCATCCGGTGGGTGGTCATCTCTTTGTATCTTCAGATGCCCTTCTAGGTCTGAAGACCTGTCGGTTAACGTCGCATCTGGTTCTCATCATCGCTTACTATCGATGGTAACTGCGATATTCTTCTTCTGTTGTGGATGCGTTACAATGATTAAAAAATATTGGTTTCTAATGGTGTACTCCGTCACAGCCTTTTCTGTCTGGGCACAGGATACCCCTCTGGATACTCTCGTTGTTACTGCTAACCGTTTTCAGGAACCATTAAGTACCGTGCTTGCTCCTGTAACTATTGTGACACGAGAAGATATAGATCGCTGGCAAGTTTCTTCTGTAAATGATGTTCTGCGTCGTTTGCCTGGCGTTGCAATTTCTCAGCATGGGGGAGAAGGGCAGCTCTCAACAATTTTTGTTCGTGGGACAAACTCTAACCACACTCTGGTATTGATTGATGGAGTGCGCCTGAATTTAGCGGGTGTCAGTGGAGCTGCAGACCTGAGTCAGTTTCCCGTCGCTTTAGTGCAGCGTATAGAATATATCCGTGGGCCACGTTCAGCAATTTATGGTTCAGATGCCATTGGCGGAGTGATAAATATTATTACATCCCGTGAGAATACAGGCACTGAAATTTCCGCAGGATGGGGAAGTAATAGTTATCAACATTACGATATATCCACTCATCAGCAACTTGGTGAAAATACCCGTGTAACACTTCTCGGCGATTATACCTATACTAGGGGGTTTGATGCTGTTGCCTATGGCAGTACAGGGATGCAACCACAGTCAGACAGAGACGGTTTTTTAAGTAAAACATTCTATGGCAAACTTGAACATAACTTATCTGATACGTGGAGCGGATTTGTTCGTGGCTACGGCTATGATAACCGAACTAAATATGACGCCTGGTACTCTCCCGGTTCTCCACTGATTGATACTCGAAAACTTTATAGTCAAAGCTGGGATGCAGGTCTTCGCTACGCTGGTGAAACACTGCAATCTCAACTTGTTTCCAGTTATAGCCATAGTAAAGATGGATTTGCCCCTATATTTCCAGACATCTGTTATCACTTAACCCATTACAAGCCCGCTGCCGCAGATATTCCCGTGGCGAGCGATAACCCAGCGCACTATGCGGATGCCATTCGTTATAATGCTCGAACGCCTCTGCAAGGTTCTTTGCTGCCGTTAACCCGTCTGGTTTGGGCATGATACTGATGTAGTCACGCTTTATCGTTTTCACGAAGCTCTCTGCTATTCCGTTACTCTCCGGACTCCGCACCGCCGTGTTCTTCGGTTCAAGTCCCAACATCCGGGCGAACTGGCGTGTTTCATTAGCCCGGTAGCATGAACCATTATCCGTCAGCCACTCCACTGGAGACGACGGAAGATCGTTGCCGAAGCGGCGTTCCACCGCTCCCAGCATGACGTCCTGTACTGTTTCACTGTTGAAGCCGCCGGTAGTGACCGCCCAGTGCAGTGCCTCACGATCACAGCAGTCCAGCGCGAACGTGACACGCAGTCTCTCTCCGTTATCACAGCAGAACTCGAACCCGTCAGAGCACCATCGCTGATTGCTTTCTTTCACGGCCACTCTGCCTGTATGTGCCCGTTTCGATGGCGGTACAGCAGGTTTTCGCTCAAGCAACAGCGCATTCTGGCGCATGATCCGGTAAACACGTTTGGCATTGATCGCAGGCATACCATCAAGTTCTGCCTGTCTGCGAAGCAGCGCCCATACCCGACGATAACCATACGTGGGCAGCTCTCCGATAACATGGTGTATACGGAGAAGCACATCCGTATCATCAGTGTGACGACTGCGGCGGCCATCCATCCAGTCATCGGTTCGTCTGAGAATGACGTGCAACTGCGCACGCGACACCCGGAGACAACGGCTGACTAAGCTTACTCCCCATCCCCGGGCAATAAGGGCGCGTGCGCTATCCACTTTTTTGCCCGTCCATATTCAACGGCTTCTTTGAGGAGTTCATTTTCCATCGTTTTCTTGCCGAGCAGGCGCTGGAGTTCTTTAATCTGCTTCATGGCGGCAGCAAGTTCAGAGGCAGGAACAACCTGTTCTCCGGCGGCGACAGCAGTAAGACTTCCTTCCTGGTATTGCTTACGCCAGAGAAATAACTGGCTGGCTGCTACACCATGTTGCCGGGCAACGAGGGAGACCGTCATCCCCGGTTCAAAGCTCTGCTGAACAATTGCGATCTTTTCCTGTGTGGTACGCCGTCTGCGTTTCTCCGGCCCTAAGACATCAATCATCTGTTCTCCAATGACTAGTCTAAAAACTAGTATTAAGACTATCACTTATTTAAGTGATACTGGTTGTC
>NZ_SJWV01000304.1:0-3078 GCF_004352695.1 Escherichia sp. KCJ4928 | reverse complement strand
TTCCGATGACAGTGCCGGTAGTTGATGCCGTTCCAGTTCCGGACCGGAGTCGTCCGGGAACAAATATTAAAGATGTTTACAGTGCCCCTGTATCACCAAATCTACCGGACCTGGTATTAAGTGTGGGTCAGATGAATACTCCGGTTCTGTCTAATCCCGAAATTCAGGAAGAAGGAGTTATTGCTGAGACAGGTAATTATGTTGAGGCTGGTTATACGATGTCCAGTAATAATCATGATGTCATTGTTCGTTTTCCTGAAGGCAGTGGTGTTTCTCCGTTATATATTTCAACTGTAGAGATTCTGGGCAGTAATGGTCTGAGTCAGCGTCAGGAAGCCGAAAATAAAGCAAAGGATGATTTCAGAGTCAAGAAAGAAGAAGCGGTAGCCCGGGCTGAAGCTGAAAAAGCAAAAGCCGAGTTATTTAGTAAAGCAGGTGTGAACCAGCCTCCTGTATATACACAGGAAATGATGGAAAGGGCTAATTCAGTAATGAATGAGCAGGGAGCTCTTGTTCTGAATAACACTGCCAGTTCTGTACAACTGGCGATGACCGGAACTGGTGTCTGGACTGCTGCTGGTGATATTGCAGGCAACATAAGCAAGTTTTTCAGTAATGCTCTGGAGAAAGTAACCATACCCGAAGTGAGTCCCCTGCTTATGCGGATTTCTCTTGGTGCTCTGTGGTTTCATTCAGAAGAAGCTGGAGCAGGAAGTGATATCGTGCCGGGGCGAAATCTGGAGGCGATGTTTTCGCTGAGTGCTCAGATGTTGGCTGGACAGGGCGTGGTCATTGAACCTGGTGCGACGAGTGTAAATCTGCCTGTTCGTGGACAATTGATAAACAGTAACGGGCAATTAGCTCTGGATTTACTGAAAACAGGGAATGAAAGTATCCCAGCTGCGGTTCCTGTTCTTAATGCTGTCCGTGATACAGCAACAGGACTGGATAAAATCACGTTACCAGCAGTAGTAGGCGCACCTTCCCGGACGATTCTGGTTAATCCGGTACCACAACCTTCGGTGCCAACAGATACAGGTAATCATCAACCCGTTCCGGTTACACCAGTGCATACAGGAACGGAAGTAAAACCGGTCGAAATGCCAGTAACGACGATTACTCCTGTTTCTGATGTTGGTGGACTACGAGATTTTATTTACTGGCGTCCTGATGCTGCTGGGACTGGTGTTGAAGCTGTTTATGTGATGCTTAATGAACCTCTGGATTCAGGGCGATTTTCGCGTAAACAACTTGATAAAAAATATAAACATGCTGGTGATTTTGGTATTAGTGATACAAAAAAGAATCGTGAAACTCTTACTAAATTCAGGGATGCTATTGAGGAGCATTTATCGGATAAGGATACAGTAGAGAAAGGAACATACCGAAGAGAAAAAGGTTCAAAAGTTTATTTTAATCCTAATACGATGAATGTGGTTATAATTAAGTCAAATGGTGAGTTCTTATCTGGGTGGAAAATAAATCCAGATGCGGATAATGGTCGAATTTATTTAGAGACAGGTGAACTATGAACAAGATGGCAATGATCGATTTGGCGAAATTATTTTTAGCTTCGAAAATTACAGCAATTGAGTTTTCAGAGCGAATTTGTGTTGAACGGAGAAGATTGTATGGTGTTAAGGATTTGTCTCCGAATATATTAAATTGTGGGGAAGAGTTGTTTATGGCTGCTGAGCGATTTGAGCCTGATGCAGATAGGGCTGATTATGAAATTGATGATAATGGACTTAAGGTTGAGGTCCGATCTATCTTGGAAAAATTTAAATTATAATCATGAGTGATTTTAATATCTGGCATTTAAGTATAAATGTCAGATATTCACTCATGACAAGGAGATGTCATGAAAAAAAAAGATAGGGGGATCTATGATTCTCGTTCTTGCTGTTTTGTGTCTGACTGCTTGCCAAGCTAACTATGTAAGAGATGTTCAGGGTGGAACAATTGCTCCATCATCATCTTCGAAACTAATCGGGGTGGCGGTTCAGTGAAAAATATTAAAGGATCTTCTTGAGATCCTTTTTTTCTGCGCGTAATCTGCTGCCTGTAAACGAAAAAACCCGCCTTGTGGCGGGTCCTTCCGTCCGATCAGAAGTCTTCGACCTCTTCTAATCGGCGGTGGTAACTGGCTTGGAGGAGCACAGTCACCAAAACTGTCTTTTCAGTTTAGCCTTAACTGGTTCATAACTTCAAGAGCAACTCCTCTAAATCAGTTACCAATGGCTGCTGCCAGTGGCGTTAAGTCGTGTCTTTTCCGGGTTGGCCCCAAGAGAACAGTTACCGGAGAAGGTGCAGCAGTCGGGCTGAACGGGGGGTTCCTGCATACAGCCCAGCCCGGAGCGAACTGCCTAAGTCGCCCCGAGATACCAGAAGACGTGAGCTATGAGAAAGCGCCACGTGTCCCGCAAGGGAGAAAGGCGGAAAAGGTATCCGGTAATCGATATGGCGGGAACGTGGGGGCGCAGGAGGGAGCGATTCACCGGAAACGGTGATGATCTTTAAGCCACGTCGGGTTTCGCCACCGCTGGCGGATTTCATGGTTGAGCCTCATGGCTCCCACAGATGCACAGAAAAAGCGTCTGTTTTGTGAAGTCCGTCAGGGGGGCGGAGCCTATGGAAAAACGCCAGCGGCGCGACTTTTTTTTGCCCTTTGCCTTTTTGCTCACATGTTCTTTCCGGCCTTATCCCCTGATTCTGTGGATAACACTATCACCGCTTTTGAGTGGGCAGATACCGCTCGCCGCAGCCGAACGACCGAGCGTAGCGAGTCAGTGAGCGAGGAAGCGGAAAAGCGCCTGGACGAGCATTTTCTCCTTACGCATCTGTGCGGCATTTCACACCCGCCATGGCGCACTTTTCATACAATTCTCACTGATGCCATATGATTAAGCCAGTATACACTCCGCTATCGCTATGTGACTGGGTCATGGCTGCGCCCCGACACCCGCTAAAACCCGCTGACGCGCCCTGACGGGCTTGTCTGCTCCCGGCATCCGCTCACAGGCCAGCTGTGACCGTCTCCGGGAGCTGCATGTGTCAGAGGTTTTCACCGTCATCCCC
>NZ_SJWV01000303.1:0-3095 GCF_004352695.1 Escherichia sp. KCJ4928 | reverse complement strand
AAGGGCGGCGCGACCGTTCCGGTCGCTGCAAGCCGGGGGTTTTGCGTCAGGGATGGAAGCCCGCCAGGGCGGAGACAGCTCCGCTGGCTCCGTTCACGACAGCCCGCCCCGCCAGGGGGACGCCCGGAAAAGGCATAAGCAGGAGAACAACAAAACAGACAGTAATCAGAGCAGCAGAAAAAAGAAGAACAGTAGCAGTAGCAGGAACAACAACATCAGTAACAGACAAATGACAGGCATGAAGAAACAGAAGCCCCCATCAGAACGTCCGCGTAATGAAAGGGGCGGCGCGTAAGCGCGGCCCCTTTCAGCGCCACCGGCGCGCGGTCTTTTCCCGGCGCGGGCAGACGGGCATTTATCCTCCCGCCTGCCCGGAGTCATCAGGCACGCAGACGAATAATCATCGTCGGAACACGGGTATAAGCAAACGTGCCGCACGGCAGCTCCTCGCGGACGTCAGAAAACGGTAACAGCTTCTCCTGCTGGCGCGGCCCGTTCAGACAGACGGCAACCAGCACACCACCCGGACGCAACAGGGAAAAGGCCCGCAGGATATGCCGGATATCCTGCCCGTGACTGAACGGCGGATTCATGATAATCCGGCTGTAATACTGCACCGGCTGCCATTCCATGAAGTCGCCACACTGAACCCTGACACCGTTAAAATTATCCCGCAGATACCGGACCAGCCCGCTGTTAATCTCCACCGCATCACACATGGCCCCCGGCGCGACATGACGAATCGCCCGCAGTATGGCCCCGGTGCCGGCAGAGGGTTCCAGAATGTGCTCTCGGTTGCTGATCTCCGCCAGCGTCACCAGGCGATCACAGACCGGGGCAGGAGTCACAAAAAGCTGAGATTCAGCCCGGATTTCAGCAACCGGCGCGGCGTTATCCAGCCTTGCGCGCATCAGCCGGATACGTTCTTTTAACTGACTGTGCATGTCATTATCTCCGTCATCCCCCGGGGATTTCACCGGGGGATATACCTTATTTCTGCGGGATTTCCGTAATTTTCATGTCGGTGATATACACATTCACCAGGCGGAAATTATTGTCCATTGTGCGGCGGTAGCGGTATGCCCCGTGGTCTTCTGCTTCTGCCACACTGCGCACGGCCTTACAGTCCCGGGGCAGGGCGGCCCACTGTGCCTTTGTCATTTCCCGGAAACCTTCTCCCGGAAAGTTGACAACAGGCGGACGCTTCGCGGCCTGGCTGGCGACGGCAGCCTCTTCTGCCGATGGTGCTTTGTAGTCCGTGATGCGATCGGGCGTCACTTTCATCGTGCCGCTGTACCCGAGAAAACTGTAATTCGGCGTTGTGACTGAACTCACCGCCCCGTTGCTTTTGTTCACGCGTATGATGGTCAGCCACTCGCCCCGGCTGAAAACCTGTCCGCCCGGCTCAAAATCCTGTGTCCGGGTAACCACGCCGCCGCTTTCGTCCAGCATGGCACGCTCATAGATCAGGCGGTTCTGATAGTGGTTAACCCAGCGTTGCTGATGCTGAATCTGCCGTTCATGACAGCGGATCGCAATTTCGCGGGCCTGCTCCGTGGTGATGATGTCATCATCCAGGGCCGACCATAACGACCGGCTCCCTTCATACTGGCTTTTTTCTGCCGGGCGCGGATACGTATCCAGCGGGAAACAGGCGCTGATATGGTCATGACTGCTGATGAGTTTTGCCATATTCAGATCCAGCGATTCAGCCCGCCACATCGTCAGATATTTCTGCGACTGCGCGATAGTCTTTTCAGCCTTGCGCAAATCAGCTTCGATTTTTTTGATACGACGCCAGCGAACGTCCGGACGTTCTTTATACTTCGCGTGAAGCAGTGCCGACCGCGCCCGTTCTTCCCAGTATTCCGCACGTTCAAAGAGCATCACGGCACGTTTCATGCCGTTTTCAATACGCTGCGCATCACGACGGGCGCGGCGTTCGCTGTGATGCCCCACGAGAATGGGCTGACCGGGCGGGATCATCGCGGCCAGTCTTTCCACTTCATCAAGTGCCTGCGCGGATTCACTGGCCCGCTTTCCGCTGTATCCGGTAAACCGCTCCGCCCGTGCTTCCTGACGTTCAGCAAGCGTGCTGTCTTCATCCTCAATCTCTCCGGCAAGTGAGAGGAGCACGTCTTCCCGGCCCGGTGTCCAGGCTGGCGCAACAAACAGCGCCTGTTCTGGTGCCCAGCGGAAACCGGCATCATGCACTTTTTTATACGTCTCCGGGTCGAGGCGTGACACGGCATACAGGCGAAGTTTGTTATCATCCGGTGAGTAGGTCGCGCGGTACATCTGCACCGGGCTGGCGGCTTCCGGGGCGGTCATGGTGATTGCTGATAATGTCATAAACTGTTCTCCTTCTGTCTGTTGCCGCCCCTCGCGGGGCGGCTCACCTCATCAGTTAAAAGCGCGTTTCAGTTCGAGTGTGCGGAGCACCTGCCCGAAGGCCGTGTTTTTCATGGCGGGGATGTGTACACCACGCCCCCGGCGAAAACTCCGGGCTATGTGTCGCCCGAAGGCTTTCAGCACGGGGTCAATTTCCGGCGCGGGGATGTCTTTGCGTCTGAAACGGGTATGACGACGGGGCTTTACAGCCGCTGCGGAAGGTGAAACAATGCTTACAGTCATAAATGGATTCCTTATGACAGGTTGGTAACAGTGCCTTAAAGACTGGTTGCACAGTCTCTTCGGCGTGGATTAAGCAGGTCCCTGACCTGCTTTTTTCATATCTGCATCTGACGTTTTCCGGTGTATTCCTCCTTCTGTTCCTGCGTTCTCATTACCTGCCAGCCGGATGCTGACAGAACACATAAATGCGTATTGCCGGAGCCTGGAATAAATCCTGATTTTTAAAGAACATCACCCGTTGAGTTTCGGGAGCCGCGGTTTTGACGTTTCGCGGGAACCTGCTGCTGTATTCCCTGTGGTATGAACTTCACCCGTTTGAGAACCTTCGCCGCAAGGGGCATCACTGCCACGGCCTGACGCACCTGTCCTGGGCAGAACGCAAAATTTTTTACCGGGTTTTAGGTAAAAAATTTTGTGGGCTGTTCATTTACCCTGGACAGTCAGTGCGGCAGGTTGTGGCT
>NZ_SJWV01000302.1:0-3107 GCF_004352695.1 Escherichia sp. KCJ4928 | reverse complement strand
TTATATGCGCTGTTCCTGATTTCGTTACTTGGGCCGTTGGTCATCTTTCTGCTGTTTCGGATGATCCGCACCAGTTATGTCAAGCAGGTCGCTATTTCAGTAGCGAAAAAAGTAAAATATAAAAGTCTGACTCGCTATGTGCTGCTTTCGGTGTGCATCTCAACGGTTGTTAACCTGCTTACTATCAGCCCGTTGCGTAACAGTGATTCTTTTGTGACAGAGGGGCAGTGGTTAACGTTTAAATCGATAATTGCATTGCTCATTCTTTGTGGCGTAGTGTTGGCGATTAATCTGTTTTTTCTGCGCTTCTCCAAGCGGTACGCTTTTCTGGGCAGGCTTTTTTTGCAGGAAATCGATCTGTTTTTCTCCAGTGAAAATGCGTTGTCGACCTTTTTTGCCAAGCCGCTTTGGCTTCGGTTATTCATATTGCTGGTTATTGAAATGATGTGGATTACGCTGGTGTCGGTATTGGCAACGCTTGTGGAATGGCGGATTTGGTTTGAAGCCTATTTTTTACTCTGCTATGTACCGTGCTTAATTTACTATTTTTTCCATTGTCGATTCCTCTGGCATAACGATTTTATGATGGCATGTGACATGTATTTCCGTTGGGGGCATTTTAATAAGTGAGGAAGTTACAGGAAGTGACCAGATAACGCATATATGTTCTCTACTATCTTGCGCATTTTGATTGTTGACTGAGTAACCAGACAGTTGATGTGCACAATTTCCCCTCGCCCTAACAGACGTGGGCGGGGGCACCCGGTGTGTGCAATATACGAAAAAAAAGCCCGTACTTTCGTACGGGCTCTTCTTTAAATATGGCGGTGAGGGGGGGATTGACTCGCTTCGCTCGCCCTGCGGGCAGCCCGCTCACTGCGTTCACGGTCTGTCCAACTGGCTGTCGCCAGTTGTCGAACCCCGGTCGGGGCTTCTCATCCCCCCGGTGTGTGCAATATACGAAAAAAAAGCCCGTACTTTCGTACGAGCTCTTCTTTAAATATGGCGGTGAGGGGGGGATTCGAACCCCCGATACGTTGCCGTATACACACTTTCCAGGCGTGCTCCTTCAGCCACTCGGACACCTCACCAAATTGTCGTTCCTGTCTTGCTGGAACGGGCGCTAATTTAGGGAAATCATGACCTGAGGTCAACAAACTTTTTGAAAAAATCGCGCGTTTATTCAAACTTCAATCAATGTGTGGTTTTAGTAAGCGAAATCTGCTTTTTTTGCCACCGACCACGGATTTGTTATGCTGGTGGCCTTTGTAGATCATAACGATAAGTGCGAATAAATTTCGCACAACGCTTTTCGGGAGTCAGTATGGATATCATCTTTTATCACCCAACGTTCGATACCCAATGGTGGATTGAGGCACTGCGCAAAGCTATTCCTCAGGCAAGAGTCAGAGCATGGAAAAGCGGAGATAATGACTCTGCTGATTATGCTTTAGTCTGGCATCCTCCTGTTGAAATGCTGGCAGGGCGCGATCTTAAAGCGGTGTTCGCACTCGGGGCCGGTGTTGATTCTATTTTGAGCAAGCTACAGGCACACCCTGAAATGCTGAACCCTTCTGTTCCACTTTTTCGCCTGGAAGATACCGGTATGGGCGAGCAAATGCAGGAATATGCTGTCAGTCAGGTGCTGCATTGGTTTCGACGTTTTGACGATTATCGCATCCAGCAAAATAGTTCGCATTGGCAACCGCTGCCTGAATATCATCGGGAAGATTTTACCATCGGCATTTTGGGCGCAGGCGTACTGGGCAGTAAAGTTGCTCAGAGTCTGCAAACCTGGCGCTTTCCGCTGCGTTGCTGGAGTCGAACCCGTAAATCGTGGCCTGGCGTGCAAAGCTTTGCCGGACGGGAAGAACTGTCTGCATTTCTGAGCCAATGTCGGGTATTGATTAATTTGTTACCGAATACCCCTGAAACCGTCGGCATTATTAATCAACAATTACTCGAAAAATTACCGGATGGCGCGTATCTCCTCAACCTGGCGCGTGGTGTTCATGTTGTGGAAGATGACCTGCTCGCGGCGCTGGATAGCGGCAAAGTTAAAGGCGCAATGTTGGATGTTTTTAATCGTGAACCCTTACCGCCTGAAAGTCCGCTCTGGCAACATCCACGCGTGACGATAACACCACATGTCGCCGCGATTACCCGTCCCGCTGAAGCTGTGGAGTACATTTCTCGCACCATTGCCCAGCTCGAAAAAGGGGAGAGGGTCTGCGGGCAAGTCGACCGCGCACGCGGCTACTAATAAAGCATCAGGATTCCTGCTATCCTTGGCGGGAATTGAATACAGGAGAGAGTTATGTATCCCGTCGACCTTCATATGCATACCGTTGCCAGCACACATGCATATAGCACATTGAGTGATTACATTGCCCAGGCCAAACAAAAGGGCATTAAACTTTTTGCGATCACCGATCATGGCCCGGATATGGAAGATGCTCCGCATCACTGGCACTTCATTAACATGCGTATCTGGCCGCGAGTGGTTGATGGGGTAGGGATCCTGCGCGGCATCGAAGCTAACATTAAAAATGTTGATGGTGAAATTGATTGCAGCGGTAAAATGTTTGACTCGCTGGATCTGATTATTGCCGGTTTTCATGAGCCGGTTTTTGCACCACATGACAAAGCGACCAATACACAAGCGATGATCGCCACTATCGCCAGCGGCAATGTGCATATAATAAGCCATCCCGGAAATCCCAAATATGAAATAGATGTGAAAGCCGTTGCTGAAGCAGCCGCGAAACATCAGGTGGCGCTGGAAATCAATAATTCTTCATTTTTACACTCACGTAAGGGCAGTGAAGACAACTGTCGTGCGGTAGCCGCAGCGGTACGTGATGCTGGAGGTTGGGTGGCATTAGGCTCGGATTCTCACACCGCGTTTACCATGGGGGAATTTGAAGAGTGTCTTAAAATCCTCGACGCGGTAGATTTTCCGCCAGAGCGCATTTTGAATGTTTCTCCGCGCCGCTTACTGAACTTCCTTGAATCTCGCGGTATGGCACCGATTGCGGAATTTGCAGACCTTTAATTACTAGTAATGGAAATATATTAATGAACGAGTTTTCTATCCTCTGTCGTGT
>NZ_SJWV01000301.1:0-3142 GCF_004352695.1 Escherichia sp. KCJ4928 | reverse complement strand
AACCCGTCAGTTGCTTGATGAAACCCGTAAGCAGGTGCATGCCCTGCAGATGCAGGGACCACTGCAAATCCCGACCGGGAATAACGGCCAGTCAACGAAAACCCCGCCTTCCCGCCTGCAGGGCATGCAAATCATGTCGGTGGAAAAAGGAATGGCCTGGATCCGCTGGCAGGGTAGCGCCTGGGCAGTACGGGAAGGTGACAGGCTGGGGAATATCACCATCACCCGGATTGAACCGTCCAGCCGCTCAGTCATCACCTCTGCCGGTACATTACGATGATGAGCATTGATGCCCTGACAGCCATAGAGAACTTTGCCAGCGGTATATTCAGTGCAGGCATGGAGTTTCTCTTCACCTGGGGAGAGCTGCTGGGGATTATCGGCCTGATTGGTCATCTGATGCGCGCCCGGGCAGAAGGGCGTCACAGTATGGGACCGGGAAAATTTATCGCCGGTATCGTCATCTGCGGCATGCTGGTCGCCCTGCCATCCTTCATCAATGCCGGGGGTACCCAGATGGGATTCAGGGCAGATTCCTTCGGCCCTATCGCTTATGTACAACCAACCACCTTTGGTGCCGCTGCCGGTGCCGCCAATGCCATGCTCTCACTGGTAAAACTGGCCGGAGTGGGGTTTGCCATGAACGGCATTTCCATCTGGCGTAAATCCCTGCTGGACGGGCATACCGCCCTGAGCAGCAGTGAGTCCATCAGCAAAGGAAACGTCAAGTTTGTTGCCGGCGTTCTGCTGGTTTTTATCGATCGCGTCATCGATGCCTCTCTGGCGAGTCTTGGTCTCGCCTTCTGATCCACATTCATTTTCAGTCATTCAGTCTGTTAGTTAAGGAGACACTATATGTCACGATTCCGTGCCATGGCGGCGCGTCTGTGCGCTGCATTTATTTATGTTCAGTTATGCCTGGTGGCCTGCCGTGATCGGCTGATACGCCTGTTACTTCTGCTTCCCGTGATACTGCTGCCCCACACAGCGATGGCAAACACCCTATTCGATATGATCAAAACCGTTGGCGATGGTGCAAAAGGCTCCAGCAGTTCATTTGTGGCTATCGGTCAGGTTATTGGCCTGGTGCTCTTTATCGGCGGCCTGCTTGGCCTCAAACAAATCGGTAAAAAACCCGGTGCCGGGCTGGCCTGCCTGCTGTCAATTCTGGTCGGCCTCTGCCTTGCCGTCGTACCGGAACTGATGGGTAGCGGACAGAAAACGCTCGGTCTTTCTCCGGTTTCAATCAGTTAATCCGCAAAGGCACCGGGAAACCGGTGCCGTCTTCACACAATGAGGAGGACCAGACCATGTCCTGTGAGCTGCCCCCTTTCACCCTGCTCAGAACAGAGCACGGCAACGTGATTGCCCGCGACAACCGGGATAATCAGGAGTTTGTGTTTGCAGAATGTTATTCCACCGCCATCGCAGCACTGATTCTGGCTGCCGTCACCCTGTATACAGAGAGAAAAACGTATGAACAAAACACCGCCACTCATCGCCCCGGTCCGGGAACGCTGGCTTTTCCCGCTCCCGCAACCGGACACGGTATTCAGCGGTGAATCCCTGCTGCCACCACCCGTGCTCTCAACACCCGGACGCTGTCCCTGCTGTCGCAGGACCGTCACTCACCGCTTCATTCTGGAGGATTCATGGCCATTACAGCAGATGGCTGACACCTGCCGGGATACGGTCGTCCTGCTGGAAAAAAACCTCACCCGGGTGATGCGCCTGAAAAAACATCCGGTACCGGAAAACGCTGACGAAAAAAAGAAACACACCCGAACCCTGCAGGATGCGGAGCGGTCCCTGGCACAGGCCCGCCTGTCGGCCAGGCGACTGGCCCTGCGTCATGTGGAAAAGTCACAAATCGTCACAACAGATGCACTCAGCGAAAATGAAAGTGAACTGCTGCAGCCGGAAGGCCCGCCCTTTCATCTCTGTGCCTTCTGCCACGCCTGGCACTGCCTGAACGGCTACGCTGCAGCACAGGGGGTGATGGTCTGGCTCCCTGATTTGCATCCGGCCTCGGTGGTTGCTCTCAATGCACGGGCACTGAAGGAAATTTTCAGCGATGAGCGTAAGCGAGTCAGACAGGGACGGGCCGTACTGAATGCCCTGGTACAGAACCGCCTGGCCGTTGAGGAGAAATTTCGCACCTGGCGTCCGGCGGATTTTGCTGATGCACTGCGCCGCTGGCCGCCGGCACAGCGTAAAACGTTGCGGGAGAAAATGGACGGGGTGGCGCTCATTCTGCTGCCGGATTCGTTTCCTGACAAAAAGTACGTCATGTGACACACACCGCTGCCGGTGACGTTCTGCCGGCCCACATTCAACTGACAGAGGAACAAAAATGGATACCCACTCTGCCGGATATCAGTTTTCCGCAGATGCATTCCGGCGCTTTATTATCCGGACGCTGACTGACGATATTCCGCCTGACGGAGATGAAAAAGAGATTGCCCGGTTCATTCTCCGCCACCCGGCATTTAACGGCGGCTGGCTGCTCTTTCTGGCTGCAGAAATTCATGAAAGATCCCGTACCCATAACAGCATCACCGTCACAGTGAGCGTCGATAACTATCTCTCATGGATGGATATTGCCGTGTCCGGTCTCCCGGAATTACCGGATATGCCCTTCTGTGATTTTTTCATTCGCCGCCAGCAGTTTATTTATCCGGGTGTACCCCCGACAAAATCAGGAGAAGAATGATGAAAATTCACCGCATATCCCCGGAGACGCTTATAACACTCATCCTCGCACACCTGGCCGGAAAAGCTGACAGTACCGCCAAAGAAGAGCACCGGCTACTCCGTCGGTTCCTTCGGGATGATGACGGCAGGCTGGCCGGCATACTGCTGAATATTGCCGGAATACTTCAGTTCAACAGGGAATTAAGCGCCCGGCATAATTATCCGGCCACACCCCTGACTGAATTTTCATTAAGGAAACGGGGAAAACAACTTCATCTCTGTCTCTGCAGTCTCCGTTTCTTTTATATTCCTCCGGTATTTATACAAAACAAAAGAAGAAAATCTATTGTTGTACATCTTAATAAGATCACTTATCCGCCAGTAAATTAACTACGCTGACAGCGTGTTTCCACCTTATTACATTTTTATTATTAACTGTAATCACACA
>NZ_SJWV01000300.1:0-3147 GCF_004352695.1 Escherichia sp. KCJ4928 | reverse complement strand
TACATTAGCTGGTCTTGTGTGTCATTTTATTTTTTTTGTTGCTAACACAGGGATATGAACAATAACTAAAAGGGCACTTTATATGAGCGGAAAACCAGCGGCGCGTCAGGGAGATATGACTCAGTATGGCGGTCCCATTGTCCAGGGTTCGGCAGGTGTAAGAATTGGCGCGCCAACTGGCGTGGCGTGCTCGGTGTGTCCGGGCGGGATGACCTCGGGCAACCCGGTGAACCCGCTGCTCGGTGCAAAAGTACAGCCCGGCGAGACGGACCTTGCGCTGCCCGACCCGCTGCCGTTCATTCTCTCCCGCACCTACAGCAGCTACCGGACGAAGACGCCTGCGCCGGTGGGAATTTTTGGCCCCGGCTGGAAAGCGCCTTCTGATATCCGCTTACAGCTACGTGATGACGGACTGATACTCAACGACAACGGCGGGCGGAGCATTCACTTTGAGCCGCTGCTGCCGGGGGAGGCGGTGTACAGCCGCAGTGAGTCAATGTGGCTGGTGCGCGGTGGTAAGGCAGCACAGCCGGACGGCCATACGCTGGCGCGGCTGTGGGCGTCGCTGCCGCCGGATATCCGGTTAAGCCCGCATCTTTACCTGGCGACCAACAGCGCACAGGGGCCGTGGTGGATACTGGGGTGGTCTGAGCGGGTGCCGGGTGCTGAGGACGTACTGCCAGCGCCGCTGCCGCCGTACCGGGTGCTTACCGGGATGGCGGACCGCTTCGGGCGGACGCTGACGTACCGGCGTGAGGCCGCCGGTGACCTGGCCGGGGAAATCACCGGCGTGACGGACGGTGCCGGGCGGGAGTTCCGTCTGGTACTGACCACACAGGCACAGCGGGCGGAAGAGGCCCGTAAACCGCACACCGCTTCGTTATCTTCCCCTGACAGTCCCCGCCCTCTCTCAGCTCCTTCCTTCCCCGACACACTGCCCGGTACGGAATACGGCGCTGACAGCGGTATCCGTCTTTCGGCGGTGTGGCTGATGCACGACCCGGAATACCCGGAAAATTTACCTGCCGCGCCACTGGTGTGCTACGACTGGACGCCACGCGGTGAGCTGGCGGCGGTGTATGACCGCAGCGGTACGCAGATGCGCCACTTTACTTACGATGATAAATACCGGGGCCGGATGGTGGGGCACCGTTATGCAGGCAGGCCGGAGATGCGCTACCGCTACGACGATGCGGGGCGGGTGGTGGAGCAACTTAACCCGGCAGGCCTGAGTTACCGCTACCAGTATGAGCAGGACCGCATCACCGTCACCGACAGCCTGAACCGGCGTGAGGTGCTGCATACAGAAGGCGGGGCCGGGCTGAAGCGGGTGGTGAAAAAAGAACTGGCGGACGGCAGCGTCACGCACAGCGGGTATGACGCGGCAGGAAGGCTCACGGCGCAGACGGACGCGGCGGGACGGCGGACAGAGTACGGTCTGAATGTGGTGTCCGGCGATATCACGGACATCACCACACCGGACGGGCGGGAGACGAAATTTTACTATAACGACGGGAACCAGCTGACGGCGGTGGTGTACCCGGACGGGCTGGAGAGCCGCCGGGAATATGATGAACCGGGCAGGCTGGTATCGGAGACATCGCGCAGCGGGGAGACAGTACGCTACCGCTACGATGACGCGCACAGTGAGTTACCGGCGACGACAACGGATGCGACGGGCAGCACCCGGCAGATGACGTGGAGCCGCTACGGGCAGTTGCTGGCGTTCACTGACTGCTCGGGCTACCAGACCCGCTATGAATACGACCGCTTCGGCCAGATGACGGCGGTTCACCGCGAGGAAGGTATCAGCCTTTACCGCCACTATGACAACCGTGGCCGGTTAACCTCGGTGAAAGACGCACAGGGCCGTGAAACGCAGTATGAGTACAACGCCGCAGGCGACCTGACTGCCGTTATCACCCCGGACGGCAACCGGAGCGAGACACAGTACGATGCGTGGGGAAAGGCGGTCAGCACCACGCAGGGCGGGCTGACGCGCAGTATGGAGTACGATGCTGCCGGACGTGTCATCAGTCTGACTAACGAGAACGGCAGCCACAGCGACTTCAGCTACGATGCGCTGGACCGGCTGGTACAGCAGGGCGGCTTTGACGGGCGGACGCAACGTTATCATTATGACCTGACCGGAAAACTCACGCAGAGTGAAGACGAGGGGCTTATCACCCTCTGGCACTACGATGCGTCGGACCGCATCACGCACCGGACGGTGAACGGCGACCCGGCAGAGCAGTGGCAGTATGACGGCCACGGCTGGCTGAGAGAAATCAGCCACCTGAGCGAAGGCCACCGTGTCGCTGTCCACTACGGCTACGACGATAAGGGCCGCCTGACGGGCGAACGGCAGACGGTGGAGAACCCGGAGACGGGGGAACTGCTGTGGCAGCATGAGACGAAACACGCCTACAACGAACAGGGGCTGGCAAACCGCGTCACGCCGGACAGCCTGCCGCCGGTGGAGTGGCTGACCTACGGCAGCGGTTACCTGGCGGGCATGAAGCTGGGCGGGACGCCGCTGGTCGAGTATACGCGGGACAGGCTGCACCGTGAGACGGTGCGCAGCTTCGGCAGCAGGGCAGGCAGTAATGCCGCATATGAACTGATCAGCACATACACCCCCGCAGGCCAGTTACAGAGCCAGCACCTGAACAGCCTGGTGTATGACCGTGACTACGGGTGGAATGACAACGGCGACCTGGTGCGCATCAGCGGCCCGCGACAGACGCGGGAATACGGCTACAGTGCCACGGGCAGGCTGGAGAGCGTGCGCACCCTCGCACCGGACCTGGACATCCGCATCCCGTATGCCACCGACCCGGCGGGAAACCGCCTGCCGGACCCGGAGCTACACCCGGACAGCACGCTCACGGCGTGGCCGGATAACCGCATCGCAGAGGATGCGCACTATGTTTACCACTATGATGAATACGGCAGACTGACGGAGAAGACGGACCGTATCCCGACGGGTGTGATACGGACGGACGACGAGCGGACCCACCACTACCACTACGACAGCCAGCACCGCCTGGTGTTCCACACGCGGATACAGCATGGCGAGCCACTGGTCGAGAGCCGCTACCTCTACGACCCGCTGGGACGGCGAATGGCGAAACGGGTATGGCGGCG
>NZ_SJWV01000002.1:0-76657 GCF_004352695.1 Escherichia sp. KCJ4928 | reverse complement strand
GCCTGTCCCTTTATCTTATTTCTGATACTTAGCAGCAAATAAATAACGCGATAAAAAAAGCCAAACGTTTTCGTATTTTACAAACAACCGGAAGCTGGCATCAATTTGTGATCAACCCCACACATTATCCGTCAAATTAGTCTTTTGCAGCCCCGTGGATAATTCTGGCACACTTATTGTTAGTCCCAGGTATAGCTGTGAAAACACCAATCACTTTGGCAAGTCACAGTGAAATAAACCACTTTGCCTGTCATTCCACTACCGGGACTTTATGATGAAAACTGTTAATGAGCTGATTAAGGATATCAATTCGCTGACCTCTCACCTTCACGAGAAAGATTTTTTGTTAACGTGGGAACAGACGCCAGATGAACTGAAACAAGTACTGGACGTTGCCGCAGCATTAAAAGCACTGCGTGCTGAAAACATCTCAACCAAAGTCTTTAATAGTGGATTAGGTATTTCCGTATTCCGCGACAACTCCACCCGTACCCGCTTCTCTTATGCTTCCGCGCTTAACCTGCTCGGCCTTGCACAACAAGATCTCGACGAAGGCAAATCACAAATCGCTCACGGCGAAACCGTGCGTGAAACCGCCAATATGATCTCCTTCTGCGCCGACGCTATTGGTATTCGCGACGATATGTATCTGGGCGCAGGCAACGCCTATATGCGTGAAGTTGGCGCTGCACTTGATGACGGTTACAAGCAGGGTGTACTGCCACAGCGTCCGGCTTTAGTGAACCTGCAATGCGATATTGACCACCCGACTCAGTCAATGGCTGACCTCGCGTGGTTACGTGAACACTTTGGTTCACTGGAAAACCTGAAAGGTAAAAAAATCGCCATGACCTGGGCCTACTCTCCAAGCTATGGCAAACCGCTCTCTGTACCACAAGGCATCATCGGTCTGATGACTCGCTTCGGTATGGATGTCACCCTGGCCCATCCGGAAGGCTACGACCTGATCCCGGATGTGGTTGAAGTGGCGAAAAACAATGCTAAAGCATCTGGCGGTAGCTTCCGTCAGGTCACCAGCATGGAAGAAGCGTTCAAAGATGCAGACATCGTTTATCCGAAGTCATGGGCACCTTACAAAGTGATGGAACAGCGTACCGAATTGCTGCGCGCTAACGATCACGAAGGCTTAAAAGCACTGGAAAAACAGTGTCTGGCACAGAACGCGCAACACAAAGACTGGCATTGTACTGAAGAGATGATGGAACTGACCCGTGATGGCGAAGCCCTGTACATGCACTGCCTGCCAGCTGATATCAGCGGCGTATCCTGCAAAGAAGGGGAAGTGACTGAAGGCGTATTCGAAAAATACCGTATCGCTACCTACAAAGAAGCCAGCTGGAAGCCTTATATCATCGCCGCGATGATCCTGTCCCGTAAATACGCCAAACCAGGTGCACTGCTCGAGCAACTGCTGAAAGAAGCGCAAGAACGCGTGAAATAACCCCTCGGGCCGATCAGCTGGTCGGCCCTCTATTTCCAGAGGCCAAAAGGATAGGATATGTCCGTTTTCTCATTGAAGATTGATATCGCCGATAACAAATTTTTCAACGGCGAAACATCACCGCTCTTTTCGCAAAGCCAGGCCAAACTGGCGCGCCAGTTCCACCAGAAAATAGCTGGTTATCGCCCAACACCGCTTTGTGCGCTGGACGATCTCGCAAACCTTTTTGGGGTGAAGAAAATTCTTGTCAAAGACGAATCAAAACGATTCGGTCTGAACGCCTTCAAAATGCTCGGCGGTGCGTACGCTATCGCTCAATTATTGTGTGAAAAATATCATCTTGATATCGAAACGCTGTCATTTGAGCACCTGAAAAATGCCATCGGCGAAAAAATGACTTTCGCGACCACCACCGACGGCAACCACGGGCGCGGTGTGGCGTGGGCAGCGCAGCAACTCGGACAGAATGCGGTGATTTACATGCCGAAAGGTTCTGCTCAGGAACGCGTTGACGCCATTCTGAACCTCGGTGCCGAGTGCATCGTCACAGATATGAACTATGACGATACCGTTCGCCTGACCATGCAACACGCGCAGCAGCACGGCTGGGAAGTGGTACAGGACACGGCATGGGAAGGTTACACCAAAATCCCAACCTGGATCATGCAAGGCTACGCAACCCTGGCAGATGAAGCCGTCGAGCAAATGCGTGAAATGGGCGTAACCCCGACGCACGTTCTGCTGCAAGCCGGTGTCGGAGCAATGGCCGGTGGTGTGCTGGGTTATCTGGTCGACGTCTATAGCCCGCAAAATCTGCACAGCATTATTGTTGAACCTGACAAAGCTGACTGTATTTATCGCTCCGGCGTCAAAGGCGACATCGTCAACGTTGGCGGTGATATGGCCACCATCATGGCAGGCCTGGCCTGTGGCGAACCTAACCCGCTGGGCTGGGAAATCCTACGTAACTGCGCCACCCAATTCATCTCCTGCCAGGACAGCGTTGCCGCATTAGGTATGCGCGTGCTGGGTAATCCGTACGGCAACGACCCGCGCATCATCTCCGGTGAATCCGGCGCTGTCGGTTTGGGCGTTCTCGCAGCGGTTCATTATCACCCGCAACGTCAAAGCCTGATGGAAAAACTGGCGCTGAACAAAGATGCCGTGGTGCTGGTTATCAGCACTGAAGGCGACACCGACATGAAGCACTACCGCGAAGTTGTCTGGGAAGGCAAACACGCTGTAGCACCTTAATCACTCTATTGGAACTACTCCCTGCAAAACGGGGAGTAAAAAATCTGGAGAAAAATAATGGCTAAGAATATTCCATTCAAACTGATTCTTGAAAAAGCAAAAGATTACCAGGCGGACATGACTCGCTTCCTGCGCGACATGGTTGCTATTCCCAGTGAAAGCTGCGACGAAAAACGCGTAGTACATCGTATTAAAGAAGAGATGGAAAAAGTCGGCTTCGATAAAGTTGAAATCGACCCGATGGGCAACGTTCTCGGTTATATCGGCCACGGCCCGCGTCTGGTGGCAATGGACGCTCATATCGATACCGTCGGCATTGGCAACATCAAAAACTGGGACTTCGATCCGTACGAAGGCATGGAAACTGATGAGCTAATCGGTGGTCGCGGTACTTCCGACCAGGAAGGCGGCATGGCATCTATGGTTTATGCCGGTAAAATCATTAAAGACCTCGGTCTGGAAGATGAATATACCCTGCTGGTTACCGGTACTGTGCAGGAAGAAGACTGCGACGGTCTGTGCTGGCAGTACATTATTGAACAATCCGGCATTCGCCCGGAATTTGTGGTCAGTACCGAACCAACCGACTGCCAGATATACCGTGGTCAGCGCGGTCGTATGGAAATTCGTATTGATGTTCAGGGTGTTAGCTGCCACGGTTCTGCGCCAGAACGCGGTGACAACGCCATTTTCAAAATGGGTCCGATTCTTGGCGAATTACAAGAACTCTCCCAACGTCTGGGTTATGACGAATTCCTCGGCAAAGGCACCCTCACCGTTTCTGAAATCTTCTTCACATCCCCAAGCCGTTGCGCTGTAGCAGATAGCTGCGCCGTCTCTATTGACCGCCGTCTGACCTGGGGCGAAACCTGGGAAGGCGCGCTGGACGAAATCCGCGCCCTGCCTGCAGTACAGAAAGCTAACGCGGTTGTTTCTATGTACAACTACGACCGTCCGTCCTGGACTGGCCTGGTTTACCCAACCGAATGCTACTTCCCGACCTGGAAAGTGGAAGAAGATCACTTCACCGTTAAAGCACTGGTGAATGCCTACGAAGGGCTGTTTGGCAAAGCGCCGGTTGTTGATAAGTGGACCTTCTCAACTAACGGCGTATCTATCATGGGCCGTCACGGCATTCCGGTGATCGGCTTTGGCCCGGGTAAAGAACCTGAAGCGCATGCACCTAACGAAAAAACCTGGAAATCTCACCTGGTGACCTGTGCCGCGATGTACGCTGCAATCCCGTTAAGCTGGCTGGCAACAGAGTAATTACTCTTCACTTATTCCCCTCCGGTTCGCCGGAGGGTTTTTGGAGTTTGCTATGCGCGTATTGATCAAAAACGGCACTGTCGTTAACGCAGATGGACAAGCCAAACAGGATTTGCTGATTGAAAGCGGGATTGTTCGCCAGTTGGGCAACAATATTTCGCCGCAGCTCCCGTATGAAGAAATTGATGCCACTGGCTGTTACGTTTTCCCTGGCGGCGTGGATGTCCATACGCATTTCAATATTGATGTCGGCATCGCGCGCAGTTGTGATGATTTTTTTACCGGTACCCGCGCAGCTGCGTGTGGCGGTACAACAACCATTATTGACCATATGGGATTTGGCCCAAACGGCTGTCGGTTACGCCATCAACTGGAGGTTTATCGTGGTTATGCCGCCCATAAAGCGGTCATCGATTACAGCTTTCACGGTGTGATCCAGCACATTAATCACGCAATCCTCGACGAAATCCCGATGATGGTCGAGGAAGGACTGAGCAGTTTTAAACTCTATTTAACCTATCAATACAAACTCAACGATGACGAGGTTTTGCAGGCATTACGCCGTCTGCATGAATCCGGCGCGCTGACCACCGTGCACCCGGAAAATGATGCGGCTATCGCCAGCAAGCGGGCGGAATTTATCGCCGCAGGGTTAACCGCGCCGCGCTATCATGCCTTGAGTCGCCCTCTGGAATGCGAAGCGGAAGCCATCGCCCGCATGATTAACCTGGCACAAATTGCCGGTAACGCCCCGCTCTATATCGTGCACCTGTCTAACGGCTTAGGTCTGGATTATCTGCGTCTTGCCCGTGCGAATCACCAGCCAGTCTGGGTTGAAACCTGCCCACAATATCTCCTGTTGGACGAACGCAGTTACGATACAGAAGACGGCATGAAGTTCATTCTTAGCCCACCGCTGCGTAACGTACGCGAGCAGGACAAACTGTGGTGTGGCATCAGCGATGGTGCGATTGACGTGGTGGCGACCGATCACTGCACCTTCTCGATGGCTCAACGCCTGCAAATTTCTAAAGGCGATTTCAGTCGCTGCCCAAATGGCTTACCCGGTGTGGAAAACCGCATGCAGTTACTGTTTTCCAGTGGCGTGATGACGGGACGTATAACACCGGAACGCTTTGTTGAATTAACCAGCGCAATGCCCGCCAGGCTGTTTGGCCTGTGGCCGCAAAAAGGATTATTAGCGCCCGGTTCCGATGGCGACGTGGTGATTATCGACCCACGTCAGAGCCAACAAATTCAGCATCGCCATCTCCACGACAACGCCGACTACTCGCCATGGGAGGGTTTTACCTGTCAGGGCGCGATTGTCAGAACCTTATCCCGTGGTGAAACGATTTTCTGTGACGGCACCTTTACAGGCAAAGCCGGGCGAGGTCGTTTCCTGCGACGCAAACCGTTTGTCCCTCCCGTGCTCTAACCACTGTCAGGGATCTATACACAATCAAGAATGATGAGTGAGGAAAAATGAGTAAGAAAATTGTTCTCGCCCTGGGCGGGAATGCGCTGGGCGATGACCTGGCCGGACAAATGAAAGCGGTAAAAATTACTTCTCAGGCAATTGTTGATTTAATTGCCCAGGGACATGAAGTTATCGTCACTCATGGTAACGGGCCGCAGGTGGGCATGATTAACCAGGCCTTTGAAGCTGCTGCAAAAACTGAAGCGCACTCGCCAATGCTGCCGATGTCTGTCTGCGTTGCCTTAAGCCAGGGTTATATTGGTTACGATCTACAAAACGCCTTAAGAGAAGAACTGCTTTCTCGGGGCATTAATAAACCGGTAGCAACGCTGGTTACTCAGGTCGAAGTCGACGCTAACGATCCGGCATTCCTCAACCCGACCAAGCCGATCGGTTCGTTCTTTACCGAGCAAGAAGCAGAGCAACTGACAAAACAGGGTTACACTCTGAAAGAAGATGCTGGTCGCGGCTATCGCCGTGTTGTTGCCTCGCCAAAACCGGTTGATATTATTGAAAAAGAAACGGTTAAAGCTCTGGTAGATGCAGGCCAGGTGGTGATCACCGTTGGCGGTGGTGGTATTCCTGTTATTCGTGAAGGTAACCATCTGCGTGGTGCCAGCGCGGTTATCGATAAAGACTGGGCCAGCGCCCGTTTAGCAGAAATGATTGATGCCGATATGCTGATCATTCTGACTGCGGTAGAAAAAGTGGCCATTAACTTCGGTAAAGAGAATGAACAGTGGCTCGATCGCCTGTCATTAAGTGATGCTGAACGCTTTATCGAAGAAGGTCATTTTGCGAAAGGTTCTATGCTGCCTAAAGTGGAAGCTGCCGCCTCGTTTGCTCGCTCTCGCGCAGGTCGTGAAGCACTGATTACCGTATTGAGCAAAGCGAAAGAGGGGATTGAAGGCAAAACCGGAACGGTGATTTGTCAGTAATTTTAAGGCCGGGTGGGTAATACCATCCGGCCATTTTCATTTAAGCCACTTCCAGCACTTCTTTTGTCGCTTTCACGCCCTGATGCATCAACATCATTAACGCCTCAAGTACGCCGCCGCCAATCGCCCGGGCTTTATCAGAAACGCTGGTGAAATCAGCCGTTTCACCACGAGGATCGATATCACCAATTTTAAAACCACCGACCACTGCCAGGCCGTCGTTCAACAAGCCACGCACCATCCCCGTCAACGGTGCTTTAATTTCATGCTCACCAATCCAGGCAATCACATCGCCCTCTTTCACCAGATCGCCTAATTTCACGTTGGATCGCATAATGCCTGCAGCAGGAGCACGGATCACCCGTCGGGTGGTATGCCCCATAATATTGCCAGGAACACCGGTATTCTCCTGCGCACAACCAGAGTAAATCACCTGACCGAGCCAGTGCCCGCGATTTGTTTCAATTACCGCATGACAATCCTTCCCTGCAGTAAAGCCCGGCCCAAGCGCGATTGTTACTGGTGCCATATCTGCCCGCGTTCCCAAATTCTGTTTCGCCAGAATAGCGTCCACCACGCAAAGCGGTTTCAGTTCATCAAGCAATGAACAGGCGGGATCTGCCATCACAGGGATGAATCCGCGTTCGGTAAGTTTCATCGCTTCCGCAGAGCTGGTTGCCAGGCGAGCAGTAACGCCTTCGACCGTCATTTCGCCATCGAACACGGCCTGGGCAAACGCCACGGTACAACGAATCACTGTCGGTTTTTCCACTTCCAGCATGATCACTTTAAAACCCGCATGATACAGACGTAGCGCCACACCACTGGCGATATCTCCCGCACCGCGAATCACCACCAGCTGGTGTCCGGAAGGATGAGAAGGTTTCATCATCAGCCCACCCGGCGCGTTATTTTTCACCTGTAATATTTCTGCCAGCACGCTGATGGCGATCTCCTGCGGCGTTTCCGCACCTATGTTGTAACCAACGGGCGCATGTAAACGGGCAATATGTTCTTCAGCCACGCCTTTCTCACGCAATTGACGCAGGAAAAGCTGAACCTTGCGGCGACTTGCCAGCAACCCCAACCATGCAATGGGCTGTTCAATGAGTTTGTCGAGGGCTTCACGATCCTGATTATTCGTGGCAATCAGGACAAAATTATCAGGGCGAATATCCAGTGCTTCCACTGCTGCACCAAACGACTCAGCATGGAGAAGCGTGGTTGATGGAGGGAATAGTTCAGGATTGAGGCTTTCGCGATAAATATCGGCAACGGCAATATCAAATCCTAATAGCGCCGCACTCTGGGCTATCGCCCGGTTGACATGCCCCGCGCCAATCAACACCAGACGTGGACGCATACCATGGACGCTGATAAATACTGACATTGCACCTCCACAATCTGACCCGACAGCATCCGCACCGTTACGAGCCATACGTCCATGGAATAATCGCGGCTTACGTTCCTGCAATGCCTGAAGTGACTCTTCAATCACCTTCCGCTCAACCATTCCGCCACCAATTGTACCGACGATAGAACCATCGGCGCGCACTAACATTTGTGCAGAATGGCGGGGAGTCGAGCCTCGGCTATCAACAATTTGCGCCATCGCAAACGGACAATTTTGCTCTTCGAGTTTTGCAGCCTCTGTGAAAATATTCATACCAACCTCAATGGATATCCTTTCAGTAACCCGGAATACCCGGGCCGCTAATTCACAAATCTGCGCGCGATTGCAGGATGTTCTTGTATATCGCCCAGCCAGATTGCCTCTACGTCGTGTTGTTGCAGCGGTTGAAGGAGCTCGCTTTGTGCAATCGCATTCTCACATTGAGAAAAACGGTTAATGAACCAGACTCGCCGACAACCTTGCGGTACGTTTTTAAACGCCCCCTGAGGGTGGCGAACCAGCGCAACGAGATCGCTCAGTTGCAAGGTTGCATCAGGTGTTAACCCGGTAATATCAGCAAACTGCGACCAGCGATGGACATTTTCTGTGCTCACTTTCGCGCCCAAAGTATGTCCTCCCATCACAGCAATCACGCAGCAACTGCTTTTGGGTATGCAAGGTTCGTGCTCATCAGGCGCTTTTAACGGCATTCCACGCGAGCCATCTGCTTCAATGAGAATTACGTCACACTCTGGTCGTTGCACCAGTGCATCAATCGCTTCTGGCGTAAATCCCTGCACTTTTCCCTGGTTCGCTTTCCAGCTGTGAAAACAAAATGAAATGGGGGATGTAAGAGACGCATGAGGAAGCATGGCGGGATCACGACAGAAAACCACGGGCCAGTGAGACGTTGGCATAAACATATGTGTCGTCGTCGTGATTAACACACGCCTGCCGCTAGCCTGGAGCAGTTCTGCCAGCCAAAAAAGCAAGCTGGTTTTCCCCCCAGCACCAACAACAGAAATCACAGTGGGACGTTTCTGCGCACCTAAATCAATGACTAATGCCGATGGGTCAACTATACTTTTCACGAGTCTTTATGACCTCTCTGGGATAAATTATCCCCAACTTAATCCATCAGGAAGTAACGCAATTATCAGGCGTTATTAGCCCCTATAAATAATGGAACCACTATGTCAGCCATCGACTGTATAATTACCGCTGCCGGATTATCATCAAGAATGGGGCAATGGAAAATGATGTTACCCTGGCAACAGGGGACAATTCTTGATACAAGTATCAAAAATGCGTTGCAGTTTTGTAGCCGAATTATTTTAGTCACCGGCTATCGTGGTAATGAACTGCACGAACGTTATGCGAACCAGAGCAATATCACTATTATCCACAACCCAGATTATGCGCAGGGTTTACTAACATCAGTAAAGGCCGCAGTACCCGCAGTGCAAACAGAACATTGTTTTCTCACCCACGGTGACATGCCAACCCTCACCATCGATATTTTTAGAAAAATCTGGTCGTTACGAAATGATGGCGCAATACTGCCACTCCATAATGGCATCCCCGGCCATCCGATTTTAGTGTCAAAACCATGCTTGATGCAGGCAATCCAACGACCCAATGTCACCAATATGCGTCAGGCACTCCTTATGGGAGCTCATTATTCCGTCGAGATAGAAAATGCAGAAATAATTTTAGATATTGATACTCCGGACGACTTTATTACAGCGCAAAAAAGGTATACTAAAATTTAGAAAATGTAGTTAAACGATTGCGTTCAAATATTTAATCTCTCCAGCACTCTTTATCATAATGATAAGGAATCACTGATTTTGAGAAAAGAGAAAAAGTGATAAATGGGCTGACAATAATAATTTTCAGGAGTGATTTTAATTCTCATTTGGCACCTGTGAGTTCATTCACAAAAAGCCTTTAAGTTTCGAGCCGCCTCACATTTTTTTATATTTCCCGCCAAACCTGGCAAGAGTGGTGCGATTGTTGCTCTATCCCCCTAAACCACCGGATTTCTCAACACCGGTCACTCAATGATATCTGTATAAGCTAAGGAGAGGGTTATGGGGGATATTATGCGTCCCATTCCGTTTGAGGAACTTTTGACGCGCATATTTGATGAATACCAACAACAACGCTCAATCTTTGGTATTCCCGAGCAACAGTTTTACTCACCTGTAAAAGGTAAAACTGTTAGCGTCTTCGGTGAAACCTGTGCCACTCCCGTCGGCCCTGCCGCTGGCCCGCACACGCAGCTCGCGCAAAATATTGTCACTTCCTGGCTGACTGGCGGACGCTTCATCGAACTAAAAACCGTCCAAATTCTTGACCGCCTGGAGCTGGAAAAGCCCTGTATCGATGCCGAAGACGAGTGCTTTAACACCGAATGGTCTACCGAATTTACCCTGCTTAAAGCCTGGGATGAATACCTCAAAGCCTGGTTTGCCCTGCACCTTCTCGAAGCGATGTTCCAGCCTTCTGATTCCGGTAAATCGTTCATCTTTAATATGAGCGTCGGTTACAACCTCGAAGGTATTAAGCAACCGCCAATGCAACAGTTCATCGACAATATGATGGACGCATCTGACCATCCGAAATTCGCGCAATATCGCGATACGCTGAATAAATTACTCCAGGATGACGCATTTTTAGCCCGCCACGGATTGCAGGAAAAACGCGAAAGCTTGCAAGCCTTACCCGCTCGCATCCCCACCAGTATGGTGCAGGGCGTCACCCTCTCCACCATGCACGGCTGTCCTCCGCATGAAATCGAAGCCATTTGCCGCTACATGCTGGAAGAAAAAGGGCTCAACACCTTTGTGAAACTTAACCCGACCTTACTGGGATACGCGCGTGTTCGTGAGATCCTCGATGTCTGCGGTTTCGGTTACATAGGCTTAAAAGAAGAGTCATTTGATCACGACCTCAAGCTGACGCAAGCACTGGAAATGCTGGAACGCCTGATGGCACTGGCAAAAGAAAAATCACTCGGCTTTGGCGTAAAACTGACTAACACTCTCGGCACCATCAACAATAAAGGCGCACTGCCTGGTGAAGAGATGTATATGTCAGGCCGTGCGCTGTTCCCGCTCTCCATCAATGTTGCAGCAGTTCTCTCTCGCGCCTTTGACGGCAAACTGCCCATTTCTTATTCCGGTGGTGCCAGTCAGCTGACTATCCGCGATATTTTTGATACAGGTATTCGCCCTATTACTATGGCAACCGACCTGCTGAAACCTGGCGGCTATTTGCGCTTAAGTGCCTGCATGCGCGAGCTGGAAGGCTCCGACGCCTGGGGACTTGACCATGTTGACGTCGAACGACTGAACAGACTGGCAGCAGATGCGTTAACCATGGAATACACCCAGAAACACTGGAAGCCAGAAGAGCGTATTGAAGTGGCAGAAGACCTGCCGCTGACCGATTGCTACGTTGCCCCCTGTGTTACTGCCTGCGCTATCAAGCAAGATATTCCGGAATACATCCGTCTGCTTGGCGAACACCGCTATGCCGACGCGCTGGAACTCATCTACCAACGCAACGCTCTGCCCGCCATTACCGGTCATATTTGCGATCACCAGTGCCAATACAACTGTACCCGCCTGGATTACGACAGTGCGCTGAATATCCGCGAACTGAAAAAAGTCGCGCTGGAAAAAGGTTGGGATGAATATAAGCAACGCTGGCACAAACCAGCCGGTTCTGGTTCACGCCATCCGGTTGCCGTGATTGGTGCAGGTCCGGCGGGTCTGGCAGCAGGTTACTTCCTTGCCAGAGCGGGCCATCCGGTTACGCTGTTTGAACGCGAAGCCAATGCGGGCGGCGTGGTGAAAAATATCATTCCTCAGTTCCGTATTCCGGCTGAGTTAATTCAGCACGATATCGATTTTGTTGCCGATCACGGCGTGAAATTTGAGTATGGCTGCTCACCCGATTTGACCGTTGAACAGTTAAAAAATCAGGGCTTCCACTATGTTCTGATTGCCACCGGCACTGATAAAAATAGCGGTGTGAAACTGGCGGGTGACAACCAAAATGTTTGGAAATCACTCCCCTTCCTGCGTGAATACAACAAGGGTACAGCGCTCAAGCTGGGCAAACATGTGGTCGTTGTCGGGGCGGGTAACACCGCAATGGACTGCGCTCGTGCGGCGTTACGCGTTCCAGGCGTAGAAAAAGCAACGATCGTTTACCGTCGTTCACTGCAAGAGATGCCCGCATGGCGCGAAGAGTATGAAGAAGCGTTGCACGACGGCGTGGAGTTCCGTTTCCTGAATAATCCGGAACGTTTCGATGCTGATGGCACCTTAACCTTGCGCGTTATGTCGCTTGGCGAACCCGATGAGAAAGGCCGTCGCCGTCCGGTTGAAACCAACGAAACAGTAACACTGCATGTAGACAGCCTGATCACCGCCATTGGTGAACAGCAGGATACTGAAGCCCTGAATGCGATGGGCGTGCCGCTGGACAAAAACGGCTGGCCAGACGTCGACCACAATGGCGAAACTCGTCTGACTGACGTCTTTATGATCGGCGACGTACAGCGCGGACCATCCTCCATTGTCGCTGCTGTCGGAACCGCGCGTCGGGCGACCGATGCCATCCTTAGTCGGGAAAATATCCGTTCCCACCAGAACGATAAATACTGGAACAACGTCAATCCGGCGGAAATCTATCAACGTAAAGGCGATATCTCTATCACTCTGGTGAACAGTGACGATCGTGACGCGTTTGTCGCCCAGGAAGCCGCTCGCTGCCTCGAATGTAACTACGTTTGCAGCAAGTGTGTGGATGTCTGCCCGAACCGCGCCAACGTCTCCATTGCGGTCCCAGGCTTCCAGAATAGATTCCAGACGCTGCACCTCGACGCTTACTGTAACGAATGCGGCAACTGCGCTCAGTTCTGTCCGTGGAACGGTAAACCATACAAAGACAAAATCACCGTTTTCAGCCTGGCGCAAGACTTTGATAACAGCAGCAACCCAGGCTTCCTTGTGGAAGATTGCCGGGTACGAGTACGACTGAATAACCAAAGCTGGGTGTTAAACATCGACAGCGAAGGTCAGTTCAACAACGTACCACCGGAGCTGAACGATATGTGCCGCATCATCAGCCATGTCCACCAGCATCATCATTATCTGCTGGGCCGCGTGGAGGTGTAATCATGTTGATTCTGAAGAATGTCACCGCAGTGCAGTTACACCCGGCGAAAGTGCAGGAAGGCGTTGATATCGCTATCGAAAATGATGTGATTGTCGCTATCGGCGATGCCCTGACGCAACGCTACCCCGATGCCAGCTACAAAGAGATGCATGGTCGGATTGTGATGCCGGGAATTGTCTGCTCGCACAACCATTTTTACTCGGGGCTTTCCCGCGGAATTATGGCAAACATCGCCCCCTGCCCGGATTTCATCTCAACGCTGAAAAATCTCTGGTGGCGGCTCGATCGCGCCCTTGATGAAGAGTCGCTCTATTACAGCGGGCTGATTTGTTCCCTGGAAGCGATTAAGAGCGGATGTACATCGGTTATCGATCACCATGCCTCTCCGGCGTATATCGGCGGGTCGCTCTCCACATTGCGCGACGCATTTTTAAAAGTTGGCCTGCGCGCGATGACCTGTTTTGAAACTACTGACCGTAACAACGGCATCAAAGAGTTGCAGGAAGGTGTAGAAGAAAACATCCGCTTCGCCCGTCAGATTGATGAGGCGAAGAAAGCAGCAACCGAGCCGTATCTGGTGGAAGCACATATCGGTGCTCACGCGCCGTTTACCGTGCCAGATGCCGGTCTGGAGATGCTACGTGAAGCCGTGAAAGCCACAGGCCGTGGTTTGCATATTCACGCTGCGGAAGACCTTTACGACGTTTCCTACAGTCACCACTGGTACGGCAAAGACCTGCTGGCACGACTGGCGCAATTCGATCTCATCGATAGCAAAACGCTGGTCGCTCATGGGCTGTACTTGTCGAAAGATGACATCGCCCTACTCAATCAGCGCGATGCGTTCCTGGTGCATAACGCCCGTTCAAACATGAACAACCATGTCGGCTACAACCATCACCTTAGCGACATCCGCAATCTGGCGTTGGGAACGGACGGCATTGGTTCGGACATGTTTGAAGAGATGAAATTTGCCTTCTTTAAACATCGCGATGCGGGTGGTCCGCTGTGGCCTGACAGTTTTGCCAAAGCCCTGACTAACGGTAACGAACTGATGAGCCGCAACTTTGGCGCGAAATTTGGACTTCTGGAAGCCGGTTACAAAGCTGATTTAACCATTTGCGATTACAACTCACCGACGCCGCTGCTGGCAGACAATATCGCCGGGCATATCGCTTTCGGTATGGGCTCAGGCAGCGTTCACAGCGTGATGGTCAATGGTGTGATGGTCTATGAAGACCGTCAGTTTAACTTCGATTGCGATTCCATTTATGCACAAGCCAGAAAAGCCGCTGCCAGTATGTGGCGTCGGATGGATGCGCTGGCATAAATGACAGATGCCCTCTTCCCGCAGGGAAGAGGGTTAAATAAGGAAAGAAGATGATTGAACAATTTTTCAGGCCCGACTCTGTCGAACAGGCGCTGGAACTGAAGCGCCGCTACCAGGATGAAGCCGTCTGGTTCGCCGGGGGCAGCAAACTCAATGCTACACCAACCCGTACCGATAAAAAGATTGCCATTTCCTTACAGGATCTGGAACTGGACTGGGTTGACTGGGATAACGGTGCACTGCGGATTGGCGCAATGTCTCGCTTGCAGCCACTGCGTGATGCGCGATTTATTCCTGCAGCGCTGCGTGAAGCCCTCGGTTTTGTTTACTCACGCCATGTTCGTAATCAGTCGACCATTGGTGGTGAAATCGCCGCCCGCCAGGAAGAGTCGGTGCTGCTTCCCGTCCTGTTGGCACTGGATGCTGAACTGGTTTTTGGCAACGGCGAAACGCTGTCAATCGAGGACTACCTGGCCTGCCCATGCGATCGCCTGCTAACCGAAATTATCATTAAAGATCCGTATCGCACCTGTGCGACCCGCAAAATTAGCCGTTCTCAGGCAGGTTTAACCGTCGTGACGGCAGCCGTTGCAATGACAGACCACGACGGTATGCGAATTGCGCTGGATGGCGTCGCCAGTAAAGCACTGCGTCTGCATGATGTCGAAAAACAAAATCTGGAAGGCAATGCACTTGAACAGGCTGTCGCCAACGCCATTTTCCCGCAGGAAGATTTGCGGGGCAGCGTGGCCTATAAACGCTATATCACGGGAGTTCTGGTAGCCGACCTGTATGCCGACTGCCAACAGGCTGGGGAGGAAGCCGTATGATCATCCACTTTACTTTAAATGGCGCGCCTCAGGAGCTAACCGTTAATCCAGGCGAAAACGTGCAAAAGCTGTTGTTTAACATGGGAATGCACTCTGTACGCAACAGTGATGATGGCTTCGGGTTTGCCGGTTCTGACGCAATAATCTTTAACGGTAATATCGTTAACGCGTCCTTGCTTATTGCCGCACAGTTAGAGAAGGCAGATATTCGTACCGCAGAATCTTTGGGCAAATGGAACGAGTTAAGTCTGGTTCAACAGGCAATGGTTGATGTTGGCGTGGTGCAGTCTGGTTATAACGATCCAGCTGCAGCTCTGATTATCACCGATCTTCTCGATCGCATCGCCGCACCTACCCGCGAAGAGATCGACGACGCGCTTTCTGGTTTGTTCAGCCGCGATGCAGGCTGGCAACAATACTATCAGGTCATTGAACTGGCGGTTGCACGTAAAAATAATCCGCAGGCCACCATTGATATCGCTCCGACTTTCCGTGACGACCTTGAAGTCATTGGCAAGCATTATCCTAAAACTGATGCCGCGAAAATGGTGCAGGCGAAACCCTGCTATGTTGAAGACCGCGTAACGGCTGACGCCTGCGTCATTAAAATGTTACGTAGCCCACACGCTCACGCACTGATTACTCATCTGGATGTCAGCAAAGCTGAAGCCTTACCGGGCGTCGTTCACGTTATTACTCACCTGAATTGCCCGGATATCTACTATACCCCGGGTGGTCAGAGCGCACCGGAACCGTCACCGCTTGACCGCCGTATGTTCGGCAAGAAAATGCGTCACGTCGGCGATCGTGTTGCTGCGGTCGTCGCAGAAAGTGAAGAAATTGCGCTCGAAGCATTGAAGCTCATCGACGTTGAATATGAAGTGCTTAAGCCGGTAATGTCGATCGACGAAGCAATGGCGGAAGATGCGCCTGTCGTGCACGATGAACCGGTGGTGTATGTTGCTGGTGCGCCAGATACTCTGGAAGACGATAACAGCCATGCAGCCCAGCGCGGCGAGCATATGATCATCAACTTCCCGATCGGTTCTCGCCCTCGCAAAAATATCGCCGCCAGTATTCATGGTCATATTGGCGATATGGACAAAGGCTTTGCCGATGCCGATGTGATCATTGAGCGAACCTATAACTCAACGCAGGCACAGCAGTGCCCGACTGAAACACATATCTGCTTTACCCGGATGGACGGCGATCGTCTGGTTATCCACGCCTCCACCCAGGTACCATGGCACTTACGCCGCCAGGTCGCGCGCCTCGTAGGCATGAAACAGCATAAAGTTCATGTCATTAAAGAGCGAGTTGGCGGCGGTTTTGGTTCCAAACAGGACATCCTGCTGGAAGAAGTGTGCGCCTGGGCAACCTGCGTGACCGGGCGTCCGGTACTGTTCCGCTACACCCGTGAAGAAGAGTTTATTGCTAACACCTCTCGTCACGTCGCGAAAGTCACCGTCAAACTGGGAGCGAAAAAAGATGGTCGCCTGACGGCAGTGAAGATGGATTTCCGCGCCAACACTGGCCCTTACGGCAACCACTCACTCACCGTACCGTGTAACGGACCGGCGCTGTCGCTGCCGTTATATCCGTGCGATAACGTCGATTTCCAGGTCACCACCTACTACAGCAACATTTGCCCAAATGGTGCTTATCAGGGTTATGGCGCACCGAAAGGTAACTTCGCTATCACCATGGCATTAGCGGAACTGGCTGAACAGTTACAGATCGACCAACTGGAAATTATCGAACGTAACCGGGTACACGAAGGGCAAGAGCTGAAAATTCTCGGTGCAATCGGTGAAGGTAAAGCGCCGACCTCCGTTCCTTCCGCCGCCAGCTGTGCACTGGAAGAGATCCTGCGTCAGGGTCGCGAGATGATCCAATGGTCGTCACCGAAACCGCAAAATGGTGACTGGCACATCGGTCGCGGCGTCGCCATTATCATGCAGAAATCGGGTATCCCGGATATCGATCAGGCTAACTGCATGATCAAACTGGAATCGGACGGCACCTTTATCGTTCATTCTGGCGGTGCGGATATTGGTACTGGTCTGGATACTGTGGTGACGAAACTGGCAGCAGAAGTGCTGCATTGTCCACCGCAGGACGTGCATGTTATCTCCGGTGATACCGATCATGCGTTGTTTGATAAAGGCGCATATGCCTCGTCCGGTACTTGCTTCTCGGGTAACGCGGCGCGTTTGGCAGCGGAAAATCTGCGGGAGAAAATTCTGTTCCACGGCGCGCAAATGTTGGGTGAGGCAGTGGCAGATGTTCAACTGGCAACGCCGGGCGTCGTGCGCGGCAAGAAAGGCGAAGTCAGCTTCGGGGATATTGCTCATAAAGGCGAAACCGGCACCGGCTTTGGTTCACTGGTGGGAACTGGCAGTTATATCACGCCTGATTTCGCCTTCCCGTATGGCGCAAACTTCGCTGAAGTTGCCGTCAACACGCGTACGGGTGAAATCCGCCTGGATAAATTCTACGCCTTGCTGGACTGCGGTACACCGGTCAACCCGGAATTAGCATTGGGACAAATCTACGGTGCTACCCTGCGAGCTATCGGCCACAGTATGAGCGAAGAGATCATTTATGACGCCGAAGGTCACCCGTTAACGCGTGATTTACGCAGTTACGGCGCACCGAAAATTGGTGACATTCCGCGTGATTTCCGCGCTGTGCTGGTGCCGAGCGACGATAAAGTCGGCCCGTTCGGGGCGAAATCGATCTCGGAAATCGGTGTAAATGGCGCAGCTCCGGCGATTGCTACCGCAATTCACGATGCATGCGGCATCTGGTTACGCGAATGGCATTTCACACCGGAGAAAATACTCACTGCGCTGGAAAAAATATAAATAATAAATGGCCGCTTCGGCGGCCTGTTTCTCTGTTTGGACGATGACTAAATAGTGACTGCGAAAATGAGATAAGCCGTTCTCAAGGCGTCCTGCGCCCCAAATTCGTGGGAATTTATTTTACTAATTCAGATGATCAAATTTACTTTAAAAGGAGTGAAGGGATGTCTGATATAAACAATGCAGGTTCTGACCTTATATTTGAACTGGAGGATCGCCCTCCCTTTCATCAGGCTCTCGTTGGTGCCATTACCCATCTGTTGGCAATTTTCGTTCCGATGGTAACCCCCGCGTTAATCGTGGGGGCGGCCTTACAGCTTTCCGCTGAAACAACTGCCTATCTTGTTTCTATGGCGATGATCGCCTCTGGTATTGGTACCTGGTTACAAGTAAACCGCTACGGCATCGTCGGTTCTGGCCTACTCTCAATTCAGTCAGTCAATTTTTCATTTGTTACGGTCATGATTGCGCTGGGCAGCAGCATGAAAAGCGACGGTTTTCACGAAGAGTTAATCATGTCGTCGCTTCTCGGCGTCTCCTTCGTTGGCGCATTTCTGGTTGTCGGATCTTCATTTATCTTGCCCTATTTACGTCGGGTTATTACGCCTACCGTCAGCGGTATTGTGGTACTGATGATCGGCTTAAGCCTGATTAAAGTCGGCATTATCGATTTTGGTGGAGGATTTGCAGCCAAAAGCAGCGGTACGTTCGGCAATTACGAACATCTCGGCGTTGGTTTATTGGTTTTAATTGTGGTGATCGGCTTTAACTGCTGTCGCAGTCCGTTGCTACGCATGGGAGGGATCGCCATTGGGCTATGTGTCGGCTATATCGCATCGTTATGCCTGGGCATGGTGGATTTCAGCAGTATGCGCAATTTGCCGTTAATCACCATCCCGCATCCGTTCAAATACGGCTTTAGTTTTAGCTTCCATCAGTTCCTGGTGGTTGGCACGATTTATCTGCTTAGCGTGCTGGAAGCTGTCGGCGATATCACCGCCACGGCAATGGTTTCCCGCCGACCCATTCAGGGAGAAGAGTATCAGTCCCGACTGAAAGGCGGCGTGCTGGCAGACGGTCTGGTTTCTGTTATCGCCTCCGCTGTCGGGTCATTACCCTTAACCACGTTTGCGCAAAATAATGGGGTTATTCAGATGACTGGCGTCGCTTCACGTTATGTCGGGCGAACCATCGCGGTAATGCTGGTTATCCTCGGTTTGTTTCCGATGATTGGCGGCTTCTTCACGACCATTCCCTCGGCAGTTCTGGGAGGCGCAATGACGTTGATGTTTTCCATGATTGCCATCGCTGGGATTCGCATAATCATCACCAACGGTTTAAAGCGCCGAGAAACACTTATTGTCGCCACTTCTTTAGGTTTAGGACTTGGCGTCTCCTACGATCCCGAAATTTTTAAAATATTGCCAGCCTCTATTTATGTACTAGTTGAAAACCCTATTTGTGCTGGCGGGTTAACTGCGATTTTATTAAATATTATCCTCCCTGGTGGCTACCGACAGGAAAACGTTCTGCCTGGTATTACCTCAGCGGAAGAGATGGATTAACAGTAAAGGAGTCAATGATGTCAGGAGAACACACGTTGAAAGCGGTACGAGGCAGTTTTATTGATGTCACCCGTACGGTCGATAACCCGGAAGAGATTGCCTCTGCGCTGCGGTTTATTGAGGATGGTTTATTACTCATTAAACAGGGAAAAGTGGAATGGTTTGGCGAATGGGAAGACGGAAAGCATCAAATTCCTGACACTATTCGCGTGCGCGACTATCGCGGCAAACTGATAGTACCGGGCTTTGTCGATACACATATCCATTATCCGCAAAGTGAAATGGTGGGGGCCTATGGTGAACAATTGCTGGAGTGGTTGAATAAACACACCTTCCCTACTGAACGTCGTTATGAGGATTTAGAGTACGCCCGCGAAATGTCGGCATTCTTCATCAAGCAGCTTTTACGTAACGGAACCACCACGGCGCTGGTGTTTGGCACTGTTCATCCGCAATCTGTTGATGCGCTGTTTGAAGCCGCCAGTCATATCAATATGCGTATGATTGCCGGTAAGGTGATGATGGACCGCAACGCACCGGATTATCTGCTCGACACTGCCGAAAGCAGCTATCACCAAAGCAAAGAACTGATTGAACGCTGGCACAAAAATGGTCGTCTGCTATATGCGATTACGCCACGCTTCGCCCCGACCTCATCTCCTGAACAGATGGCGATGGCGCAACGCCTGAAAGAAGAATATCCGGATACGTGGGTACATACCCATCTCTGTGAAAACAAAGATGAAATTGCCTGGGTGAAATCGCTTTATCCTGACCATGATGGTTATCTGGATGTTTACCATCAGTACGGCCTGACCGGTAAAAACTGTGTCTTTGCTCACTGCGTCCATCTCGAAGAAAAAGAGTGGGATCGTCTCAGCGAAACCAAATCCAGCATTGCTTTCTGTCCGACCTCCAACCTTTACCTCGGCAGCGGCTTATTCAACTTGAAAAAAGCATGGCAGAAGAAAGTTAAAGTGGGCATGGGAACGGATATCGGTGCCGGAACCACTTTCAACATGCTGCAAACGCTGAACGAAGCCTACAAAGTATTGCAATTACAAGGCTATCGCCTCTCGGCATATGAAGCGTTTTACCTGGCCACGCTCGGCGGAGCGAAATCTCTGGGCCTTGACGATTTGATTGGCAACTTTTTACCTGGCAAAGAGGCTGATTTCGTGGTGATGGAACCCACCGCCACTCCGCTACAGCAGCTGCGCTATGACAACTCTGTTTCTTTAGTCGACAAATTGTTCGTGATGATGACGTTGGGCGATGACCGTTCGATCTACCGCACCTACGTTGATGGTCGTCTGGTGTACGAACGCAACTAATAATAAAACTTTAACATCCTCGTGAGGACATCATTATGTCTGGAGACATCCTACAAACACCGGACGCACCAAAGCCACAGGGCGCGCTGGATAATTATTTTAAAATTACCGCTCGTGGCAGTACCGTTCGTCAGGAAGTACTGGCTGGCTTAACGACCTTTCTGGCCATGGTTTATTCCGTTATCGTCGTTCCGGGAATGCTGGGCAAAGCAGGTTTTCCTCCCGCAGCTGTGTTTGTTGCCACCTGTCTGGTCGCGGGCTTCGGCTCGTTGCTGATGGGGTTGTGGGCCAATTTGCCAATGGCGATTGGTTGTGCGATTTCCTTGACGGCATTTACCGCATTCAGTCTGGTACTCGGGCAACAAATTAGCGTTCCTGTCGCACTGGGCGCGGTCTTTCTGATGGGCGTCATCTTCACCGCTATTTCCGTAACCGGTGTGCGTACCTGGATCTTACGTAATTTACCGATGGGTATCGCTCACGGTACAGGTATCGGTATCGGCCTGTTTCTGCTGCTGATTGCTGCTAACGGTGTGGGTATGGTTATCAAAAACCCGATTGAAGGCTTGCCAGTGGCGCTCGGTGCGTTTACCTCCTTCCCGGTGATGATGAGCTTGCTGGGGCTGGCGGTCATCTTCGGTCTGGAGAAGTGCCGCGTACCCGGCGGGATCTTGTTGGTGATTATCGCAATTTCGATTATCGGCTTAATCTTTGACCCAGCGGTGAAATACCACGGTCTGGTGGCGATGCCAAGTCTGACTGGCGAAGATGGTAAGTCTCTGATTTTCAGCCTCGATATTATGGGCGCACTCCAGCCAACCGTACTTCCGAGTGTACTGGCATTGGTGATGACCGCAGTGTTCGACGCCACTGGCACCATCCGTGCCGTCGCCGGTCAGGCGAATTTGTTGGATAAAGACAACCAGATCATCAATGGCGGCAAAGCCCTGACCAGTGACTCAGTAAGTTCAATATTCTCCGGTCTGGTGGGCGCAGCGCCCGCAGCGGTTTATATCGAATCAGCGGCAGGAACCGCCGCCGGGGGTAAAACAGGGTTGACCGCAACCGTAGTGGGGGCGTTATTCCTGCTGATTCTGTTCTTATCACCGCTGTCATTTTTGATCCCTGGTTACGCCACTGCACCCGCTCTGATGTACGTGGGTTTGCTGATGTTAAGTAACGTCTCGAAGCTGGATTTCAACGATTTTATTGACGCAATGGCTGGCCTGGTGTGTGCCGTGTTCATCGTTCTGACTTGTAATATCGTTACCGGTATTATGCTGGGCTTTGTGACACTGGTCGTAGGCCGTGTCTTTGCTCGCGAATGGCAAAAGTTGAATATTGGTACGGTGATCATTACTGCCGCACTGGTCGCATTTTACGCGGGTGGTTGGGCAATCTAATAGATTCTCCGCGCCTTTCAGCGCGGAGATTTCTTTCACAGAGGATTCTCACCGCTGGCAACAATACGCTGCTGGCGGACTCGCCTGAGTTCTCTTTCAGTAAGCAACTGCAGCGCCTGTGTCGGGCAAGATTCAACACAGGCTGGCCCCTCTTCCCGCTGTTCACAGAGATCGCATTTCACAATTTGTTGTCGGGTATCCCCCGGCAACGACTGAATGGTGATCATTCCAAACGGGCACGCACTGACGCAACTCTGACAGCCAATACAACGGGCAGAATTGGTCTGCACCACCTGCTCGCCCATCGTCAGCGCCCCCACGGGGCAAGCGCCAACACAAGGGGCGTTTTCACACTGATGGCACATCACCGGCGCACTGATGCTGTCCAGTCGCTGTACCTTCAGCCGGGGTAAAAAGACATCGGCATTCAACTCCTGTTCTGAAGGGTGAGCGACCACACAGGCTACTTCACAAGTACGGCAGCCAATACAGTCAGCCGGATTAACGATAATTAACGATTTCATCACGATGCCTTCGTATCAAACAGAGTTAACATATCGCGCGCCGCCTGCCTTCCTGCGGCCATTGCAGTGACAACCAGATCCGCGCCATGAACTGCATCCCCACCAGCAAAGACTTTTTTCAGATGCGTCTGGGTAGGTAAATACCCGACGTCACCGGTTTGAATCAGGCCCCATTTATCGAGTTTAATTCCGCTGCCCTGCAACCACGGCATGGCATGCGCCTGGAAACCAAAGGCCATAATGAGAACATCGGCGGGCAATTCAAACTCTGAACCCGCAACCGCACGAGGACGACGGCGACCATCCGGCCCCGGCTCACCCATGGCGGTACGAATCAGGCCCACCGCAGTTAAACGCCCATCTTCGTCACAAGCGATATATTGCGGTTGAACATTGAACTGAAACTCGACACCTTCCTCGCGCGCATTAACCACCTCTTTGCGCGAGCCCGGCATACTGACTTCATCACGACGATACGCGCAGGTCACGCTGGCGGCATTGAGGCGGATGGAAGTCCGCAAACAATCCATTGTCGTATCGCCACCGCCCAATACCACGACTCGCTTACCTTCCACGTCCGTCAGCGGATACTCTTCAGACTCCGGCAATCCCATGAGCTGGCGGGTATGGGCAGTCAGGAACGGTAGAGCCTGAATGACACCGGGCGCATCTTCATGCGGCAGATCTGCTCGCATCATCCCGTAAGTCCCCACGCCGATGAAAACTGCATCATATTCAGAAGTTAAATCGCTAAAGGTAATATCGCGGCCAATTTCACAGTTGAGATGAAAGTCGATTCCCATTGCGGTGAATATCTCTCGCCGCTGGCTTAATACCGTTTTATCGAGTTTGAAAGGAGGAATGCCAAAAGTCAGCATACCGCCAATTTCTGGATGGCGATCAAAGACATCAACCTGAACTCCTGCGCGCGCCAGAATATCAGCACACCCTAACCCTGCTGGCCCAGCGCCAATCACCGCCACTTTTTCGCTACGGGGAACAACTTTGCTGACATCGGGACGCCAGCCCATCGCCAGCGCGGTATCGGTGATGTAGCGTTCCAGATTACCGATAGTGACTGCGCCAGAGTGATCTTTCAAAGTACATGCGCCTTCACAAAGACGGTCCTGTGGACATACCCTGCCGCAGATTTCTGGTAAGGAACTGGTCTGGTGGCAAAGTTCTGCCGCTTCAATAATCTTTCCCTCCTGTACCAAACGGATGTAATCCGGAATAGCGTTATGCAGCGGGCAATGCCAGTTGCAGTTAGCTTTTTCGGCACAATAAACACAGCGGTCACTCTCATAAGTCGCTTGCAGTGGATCCAGCCCGCAATAGATTTCGCCAAAGTGGTTTTTCCGTTCACTTGCTGAAATTTTATCTGCGCCTTTACGCGAGTTAACGGGGAGCAACGCTGCACTGCGAGATGGCTGAGCGACTGATGACGCTTTTCCTGCTGCCGTTTTGCGCTGGCGGGCCACCTTTATCTGCTGTAACCCTTTATCGTCCATCAGTCGTAACGCCTGTGTTGGGCAGACTTCAATACAGGCTTGCGTGCCAGAACTGCGCTGGTTACAAAGGTCGCATTTCTGCGCAATCGTATCGACCATCTCAACGACGCCAAAGGGGCAAGCGATTGCGCATCTTTTACAACCAATACATTTTTGCTCGTCCAGTTGTACGCTATCGGACTGGAAAGTCAGAGCATTAACCGGACAAGCCGTAACGCAAGGGGCATTGTTGCAGTGATGGCAGGCCACCGGATTCGCAGCCTGGCCTTTCCCTACAACGTGGATACGCGGTCTAAAGTCACTGTGACTCAGCGGCCAGTTTTCTTGATTGTGTGCCACCGCACAGGCAATTTCACAAGCATGACAGCCTATACATTCCGCAGCTTCAGCAGCGATAAACTTATTCATTTGCATCCCTTTCATTTAATGAGTTATGTCTTCTCAAATTTCGCGATGCAATAAACGGGCATATATTAGGTAGCATGACCGTTTTAATTATAATTTTGCGACTGAGTTCAAATTATTGCCCCTCAATCTATGCCGCTTTCATTATTTCAACATTGCCGATCAAAAGAGCGCTATCCAGATAAAAACGATTAAATGCGAGAGTGCGACATGCCAGAATGATTAATGAAATATCAATATGAGAAAATTACAGATAATTCCATTGTCAGGTTCTCTTGTCATTTTCGTGGTTTAAGCACGATTATGTGATTGCCTCCGCAATTCCTGTCTCTAACTCCCCTTCCTCGCAAAAACTGGCACTCCACGAGCATGTGTTTAGACAGTTTCATTAACGTAAACGGTTGCTTTTTACTCTGGCGGGCGAAAGGAGAAACACTGATGAGCGCCATAGATTCCCAACTTCCCTCATCTTCTGGGCAAGACCGCCCAACTGATGAGGTTGACCGCATATTATCACCAGGAAAGCTGATCATACTCGGTCTGCAACACGTCCTTGTCATGTACGCAGGTGCAGTCGCTGTTCCTCTTATGATTGGTGACCGACTGGGCCTCTCAAAAGAAGCTATTGCGATGCTCATTAGCTCGGATCTCTTTTGCTGCGGGATCGTCACATTATTGCAATGTATCGGTATCGGCCGCTTTATGGGGATCCGCCTGCCGGTGATTATGTCGGTGACCTTTGCTGCTGTAACACCAATGATAGCCATTGGGATGAACCCGGATATCGGCCTGCTGGGGATATTTGGTGCCACTATCGCCGCGGGTTTTATCACCACATTATTAGCGCCACTTATCGGTCGCTTGATGCCTTTATTCCCGCCACTGGTTACCGGTGTGGTTATTACTTCTATCGGACTTAGCATCATTCAGGTGGGTATTGACTGGGCCGCCGGAGGTAAAGGGAATCCGCAATATGGTAATCCCGTTTATTTAGGTATCTCCTTTGCTGTCTTAATTTTTATCTTGCTCATTACTCGCTATGCGAAAGGATTTATGTCCAACGTCGCCGTATTACTGGGGATTGTATTTGGCTTTTTACTTTCGTGGATGATGAATGAAGTCAATTTATCCGGGCTACATGATGCTTCATGGTTTGCGATTGTCACGCCGATGTCATTTGGTATGCCGATTTTCGATCCCGTTTCCATTCTGACCATGACTGCCGTGTTAATCATCGTGTTTATCGAGTCGATGGGGATGTTCCTGGCACTGGGTGAAATAGTCGGTCGTAAACTCTCTTCACACGATATTATTCGCGGGCTGCGTGTCGATGGCGTAGGGACAATGATAGGCGGAACGTTTAACAGCTTCCCCCACACGTCATTTTCACAAAACGTTGGCCTGGTTAGCGTGACGCGCGTTCATAGCCGCTGGGTGTGTATTTCTTCGGGAATTATATTAATCCTGTTTGGCATGGTGCCAAAAATGGCGGTGCTGGTCGCCTCCATTCCGCAATTTGTGCTGGGCGGTGCTGGGCTGGTGATGTTCGGCATGGTACTGGCGACAGGGATTCGAATTCTGTCGCGCTGTAACTACACCACCAACCGTTACAACCTCTATATTGTGGCGATCAGTCTCGGCGTTGGCATGACTCCGACGCTCTCTCACGATTTCTTTTCTAAGTTACCGGCCGTACTGCAACCGCTGCTACATAGCGGCATTATGCTCGCAACCCTTAGCGCCGTTGTGCTGAACGTCTTCTTTAATGGCTATCAGCATCATGCTGACCTGGTGAAGGAATCCGTCTCTGATAAAGATTTAAAAGTCAGGACAGTACGTATGTGGCTTCTGATGCGCAAGCTGAAGAAAAATGAGCATGGAGAATAATATGAATCTTTTAATGCGCGCTATATTCAGTCTGCTGTTGCTTTTTACTCTCTCTATTCCTGTCATTTCTGACTGTGTTGCAATGGCCATTGAAAGTCGCTTCAAATATATGATGCTACTTTTTTAAATGGTTTTTACCTGTCGGCATCCGCTCAAAACGGGCGGTTGTCGATAAACGCTCACTTGGTTAATCATTTCACTCTTCAATTATCTATAATGATGAGTGATCAGAATTACATGTGAGAAATTATGCAAACGGAACACGTCATTTTATTGAATGCACAGGGAGTTCCCACTGGTACGCTGGAAAAGTATGCCGCACACACGGCAGACACCCTCTTACATCTCGCGTTCTCCAGTTGGCTGTTTAATGCCAAGGGGCAATTATTAGTTACCCGCCGCGCACTGAGCAAAAAAGCGTGGCCTGGCGTGTGGACTAACTCGGTTTGTGGGCACCCACAACTGGGAGAAAGCAGCGAAGACGCGGTGATCCGCCGTTGCCGTTATGAGCTTGGCGTGGAAATTACGCCTCCTGAATCTATCTATCCTGACTTTCGCTACCGCGCCACCGATCCGAGTGGCATTGTGGAAAATGAAGTGTGTCCGGTATTTGCCGCACGCACCACCAGTGCGTTACAGATCAACGATGATGAAGTGATGGATTATCAATGGTGTGATTTAGCTGATGTATTACACGGTATTGATGCCACGCCGTGGGCGTTCAGTCCGTGGATGGTGATGCAGGCAGCCAATAGTGAAGCAAGAAAATTGTTGTCTACTTTCGCGCAGCACAATTAAAAAACCCCGACATTTGCCGGGGTTGTGAGCATAACGTAATGCTTATTTTACCGGACGCATCGCCGGGAACAGAATAACGTCGCGGATGGTATGGCTGTTGGTGAACAGCATTACCATACGGTCGATACCAATTCCCAGACCTGCTGTCGGCGGTAAGCCGTGTTCCAGTGCGGTGACGTAATCTTCGTCGTAGAACATCGCTTCGTCGTCACCTGCGTCTTTCGCGGCAACCTGATCCAGGAAGCGCTGCGCCTGATCTTCCGCGTCATTCAGCTCGCTAAAGCCGTTACCGATTTCACGACCACCAATGAAGAACTCAAAGCGGTCTGTGATTTCCGGGTTAACGTCGTTACGACGCGCCAGCGGAGAAACTTCTGCCGGATATTCAGTAATGAAGGTCGGCTGAATCAGATGTGCTTCTGCCACTTCTTCGAAGATCTCGGTAACGATACGGCCCAGACCCCAGCTCTTCTCAACGTGGATGCCGATAGATTCAGCAATCGCTTTTGCAGAGTCGAAGTTGTCCAGATCCGCCATGTCGGTTTCCGGGCGATATTTCTTGATCGCTTCACGCATGGTCAGTTTTTCGAACGGTTTACCGAAGTCCAGCGTCACGTCGCCGTAGGTCACTTCCGTCTTACCGAGAATATCCTGTGCCAGAGTACGGAACAGCGATTCGGTCAGCTCGATCAGATCTTTGTAATCTGCGTAAGCCATGTAGAGTTCCATCATGGTGAACTCTGGGTTATGACGTACGGAGATACCTTCGTTACGGAAGTTACGGTTGATTTCGAATACACGCTCGAAGCCACCGACCACCAGACGCTTGAGGTACAGTTCCGGCGCGATACGCAGGTACATGTCGAGATCCAGCGCGTTATGGTGGGTGATAAACGGACGCGCAGCGGCACCGCCAGGGATCACCTGCATCATCGGCGTTTCAACTTCCATAAAGCCGCGGTTCACCATGAACTGGCGAATACCAGAGAGGATCTGCGAGCGTACTTTAAAGGTGTTACGGGATTCATCGTTAGAGATGAGATCCAAATAACGCTGACGATAGCGCGCTTCCTGATCCTGCAAGCCGTGGAATTTATCCGGCAGCGGACGCAGTGCTTTGGTCAGCAGACGCAGCTCGGTGCAGTGGATAGACAGTTCGCCGGTTTTGGTTTTGAACAGTTTACCTTTCGCGCCGAGGATGTCGCCGAGGTCCCATTTTTTGAACTGCTCGTTGTAAACGCCTTCCGGCAGATCGTCACGGGCAACGTACAGCTGAATGCGGCCACCCACATCCTGCAGGGTAACGAAAGACGCTTTACCCATAATACGGCGGGTCATCATGCGGCCAGCAACGGCGACTTCGATGTTCAGCGCTTCCAGTTCTTCGTTCTCTTTACCGTCGAATTCTGCGTGCAATTGGTCAGAGGTATGATCGCGACGGAAATCGTTCGGGAAGGCAATCCCCTGCTCGCGCAGGTTCGCCAGCTTCTCACGACGCGTTTTCAGTTCATTGTTAAGATCGACTACCGCGTCAGCGCCCTGTGCGTGTTGTTCAGACATGTTGGTTCCTCATAACCCTGCTTTCAAACTTGCTTCGATAAATTGATCCAGGCTGCCGTCCAGCACGGCCTGCGTGTTGCGGGTTTCTACCCCGGTACGCAGATCTTTAATGCGGGAGTCATCAAGGACATAAGAACGAATCTGGCTGCCCCAGCCGATGTCGGATTTGTTATCTTCCATCGCCTGTTTCTCGGCATTTTTCTTCTGCATCTCCAGTTCATAAAGCTTCGCTTTCATCTGCTTCATGGCCTGGTCTTTGTTCTTGTGCTGGGAACGGTCGTTCTGGCATTGGGTCACGATCCCGGTTGGGATGTGGGTAATACGCACCGCAGATTCGGTACGGTTAACGTGCTGACCGCCCGCGCCGGACGCGCGATAAACGTCAATGCGCAGATCCGCCGGGTTGATTTCGATATCAATATCATCATCAACTTCCGGGTAAACAAACGCAGAGCTGAACGATGTGTGGCGACGACCGCCGGAGTCAAACGGGCTTTTACGCACCAGGCGGTGAACGCCAGTTTCTGTACGCAGCCAGCCGTAAGCGTAATCGCCGGAGATTTTGATCGTCACGGATTTAATACCCGCCACTTCACCTTCCGACTCTTCGATGATTTCAGTTTTGAAACCACGCGATTCAGCCCAGCGCAGATACATACGCTCAAGCATGCTCGCCCAGTCCTGTGCTTCCGTACCGCCAGACCCCGCCTGAATATCGAGGTAGCAGTCGGCGCTGTCATATTCGCCAGAGAACATACGGCGGAACTCAAGCTGCGCCAGTTTTTCTTCCAGGGCGTCGAGTTCAGCAACGGCTTCGTTAAAGGTTTCTTCGTCGTCAGCTTCTACAGCCAGTTCCAGCAGACCAGAAACATCTTCCAGCCCCTGTTTCATTTGGTCGAGGGTGTCGACAACGGCTTCGAGGGAGGAACGCTCTTTACCCAGCGCCTGTGCGCGTTCGGGTTCGTTCCAGACATCCGGCTGTTCCAGCTCGGCGTTTACTTCTTCCAGACGCTCTTTCTTGGCGTCGTAGTCAAAGATACCCCCTAAGAACGTCGGAGCGTTCCGTGAGGTCCTGAATGCGATTATTTACCGGATTAATTTCAAACATGGTCTGATTTCTTTTATTGAGCTAGTCAAAATGCGGTGATAAGAGCGGGATTGTACCCAATCCACGCTCTTTTTTATAGAGAAGATGACGCTAAATTGGCCAGATATTGTCGATGATAATTTGCAGGCTGCGGTTGCCGCGAAACTCGTTGATATCGAGCTTATAAGCCAGTTGCACTTCACGCACGCCGTTATCCGGCCAGAGGGCGGTATCGACATTAAAAGCAATACCATCCAGCAGTGGACCGCCGCCGACCGGTTCGACCATCACCTTCAAATGACGTTCGCCCACCAGCCGCTGTTGCAGCAGACGGAAATGACCGTCAAACAGCGGCTCCGGGAACATCTGCCCCCACGGGCCAGCATCGCGCAGCAACTGCGCCACTTCCATGGTCATTTCGGCCGGGCTTAACGGACCGTCTGACACCACTTCGCCTTGCAATAGCGAAGGGTCCAGCCACTCTGTAACCAGTTCGCCAAACCGTTGTTGAAAGAGTTCGAATTTATCCTCTTCCAGCGACAAACCCGCCGCCATCGCATGACCGCCAAACTTCAGCATCATGCCAGGGTAGAGTGTGTCTAATCGCTCCAGTGCATCACGCATATGCAGCCCCTGAATGGAGCGACCTGAACCTTTCAGCGTACCATCACCTGCTGGCGCAAAGGCGATAACCGGACGGTGAAAACGCTCTTTGATGCGCGAAGCCAGAATACCGACAACGCCCTGATGCCATTCGGGGTGGTACATTGCCAGCCCGCCGGGTAGCGTGTCGCGACTTCGCTCCAGTTTCTCGCACAGGGTCAGGGCTTCAACTTGCATTCCTTGTTCGATCTCTTTTCGCGTCTGGTTTAGCGCATCGAGTTCATTTGCCAGCACGCGCGCTTCGCCGATGTTGTCGCACAGCAACAGCGCCACACCGACGGACATATCGTCCAGTCGCCCGGCAGCATTGAGACGTGGCCCCAGCGCAAAACCTAAATCGCTGGCGGCGAGTTTTTGCGCATCGCGATTTGCCACTTCCAGCAGCGCTTTAATCCCCGGACGGCACTTTCCGGCACGGATGCGACTCATCCCCTGCCAGGTCAGAATGCGATTATTAGCGTCCAGCGGCACGACGTCCGCTACTGTCCCCAGCGCTACCAGATCCAGCAGTTCTGCCAGGTTAGGAATTGCGATGCCACGCTCATCAAACCAGCCCTGATCGCGCAAAAAGGTGCGCAGCGCCAGCATCAGATAAAACGCCACACCCACGCCTGCCAGTGATTTCGACGGGAAATTACAGTCGCGCAAGTTAGGGTTAATGATCGCTTCCGCCGCGGGTAATGTTTCGCCTGGCAAATGGTGATCGGTAACAATAACCGGAATGCCCAACGAGCGAGCGTGTTCAACCCCCGCATGGGAGGAAATACCGTTATCCACCGTGACAATTAACTGCGCGCCACGGGCATGGGCCTGATCGACCACTTCCGGGCTTAAGCCGTAACCGTCTTCGAAACGGTTTGGTACCAGGTAGTCGATATTGCTGCAACCAAGCGAGCGCATCGCCAGCACGCTTAGAGCCGTGCTGGTCGCGCCGTCGGCGTCAAAATCGCCGACCACAATAATCCGCGTTCCTTCGCGAAAAGCGTTGTAAAGGATCTCAACGGCCTTTTCGACGCCGCTCAGTTGCTGCCAGGGCAACATACCTTTAACACTGCGTTCCAGTTCTTGCGCACTGCGCACGCCCCGGCTGGCGTATAAACGGCGCAGCAAGGGAGGCAATTCAGCGGGCAAGTCTGCCGTTTCATCGACTTCACGGCGACGAAGTTGTATCTGTTGTTTCACGCGAATTATTTACCGCTGGTCATTTTTTGGTGTTCGTCGAGGAATTCTTTCATCTCTTTCGGCGGCTGGTAACCCGGAACAAGTGTGCCATTGCTCAGCACAACTGCCGGAGTACCGCTAACGCCAAGCTGGACGCCAAGTGCGTAATGGTCGGCAATATCCACGTCGCAGCTGGCTGGTGCGACGCTTTTACCTGCCATCACATCATCAAACGCTTTGTTTTTATCTTTCGCACACCAGATAGCTTTCATTTCTTTCTCTGCATCGCTGTCCAGCCCCTGGCGCGGGAAAGCAAGATAACGCACGGTGATCCCCAGCGCGTTATAGTCTGCCATTTGCTCATGCAGTTTGTGGCAGTAACCACAGGTAATATCAGTAAACACGGTGATGACGTGTTTTTCCTGCGGCGCTTTATAAACGATCATCTCTTTTTCAAGCGCATTCAACTGCTTTAACAGCATCTTATTGGTGACATTGACCGGAGCCGTGCCGCTAACGTCATACATTGGCCCCTGAATGATATGTTTACCATCATCGGTGATGTACAACACGCCGCTGTTAGTCAGAACTGTCTTCATGCCAGCTACGGGCGCGGGCTGAATATCGCTGCTTTTGATGCCCATTTTGGCTAACGTTTGTTGAATTGCCGCGTCATCAGCCTGAGCAAAACCTGAAAACGCCGCTAACAAAGTAAACAACATAAAACCTTTCTTCATAAATCTTCCCGTTCTTTTCAGACATCACGCCCGCGGGTGATGCTGTTGATGAAGTTGCCGCAGACGCTCGGTAGCGACATGCGTATAAATTTGCGTGGTGGAGAGGTCGCTGTGGCCCAGTAGCATCTGCACCACGCGTAAATCCGCACCATGATTTAATAAATGGGTGGCAAAAGCGTGACGCAATACATGCGGTGACAGCTTTTCGCTGTCGATACCCGCCAGCACAGCATAATGTTTAATGCGGTGCCAGAAGGTCTGTCGCGTCATCTGCTGCGCACGCTGGCTGGGAAACAACACGTCAATTGACACACCATTCAGCAGCCACGGACGCCCATGTTCCAGATAGGTTTCCAGCCAGTAAACCGCCTCTTCACCTAACGGTACCAGGCGCTCTTTGTTGCCTTTACCAATGACCCGCACTACGCCCTGACGCAGGCTGATATCACTCATTGTCAGTCCGACCAGTTCAGAGACACGCAGCCCGGTAGCATACAACACTTCAAGCATGGCTTTATCGCGTAGCTCCAGTGGCTGATCAATTAATGGTGCCTGTAATAAACGTTCGACCTGCGCTTCGCTTAAATCTTTTGGCAAACGCTGGGGCAATTTCGGTGAAGCGGGATGCGCACTGGGATCGTCTTCACGAAACTTTTCGCGATAAAGATACTGGAACAATCGGCGCACTGCACTCAGCAAACGCGCTGAGCTGGTGGCTTTATACCCGCCCTCCAGCCGTTCTGCCAGTAATGCCTGCAAATCGTCACTTTGCGCCGTCGCCAGCGTCAACCCGCGGTGATGCAACCACTCCACCATCATTGACAGATCGCGACGGTAAGCGTTCAACGTATTTTCAGCCAGATTTTTTTCCAGCCACAGAGCATCAAGAAACTGCTCGATGCGTGCCAGATCCTGTTTCACTTGCGCCCCTTATGGTCACTCATTTGATCCATTATGCCTTATTGTGCCGTGACTAAAGCGATTCTGATACACTAGCCGCAAAAGCCACAGCAGAATCGAGAAGCTTACGTTATGAATATGGGTCTTTTTTACGGTTCCAGCACCTGTTACACCGAAATGGCGGCAGAAAAAATCCGCGATATTATCGGCCCAGAACTGGTGACCTTACATAACCTCAAGGACGACTCCCCGAAATTAATGGAGCAGTACGATGTGCTCATTCTGGGTATCCCGACCTGGGATTTTGGTGAAATCCAGGAAGACTGGGAAGCCGTCTGGGATCAGCTCGACGACCTGAACCTTGAAGGTAAAATTGTTGCGCTGTATGGGCTTGGCGATCAACTGGGATACGGCGAGTGGTTCCTCGATGCGCTCGGTATGCTGCATGACAAACTCTCGACCAAAGGCGTGAAGTTCGTCGGCTACTGGCCAACGGAAGGATATGAATTTACCAGCCCGAAACCGGTGATTGCTGACGGGCAACTGTTCGTGGGTCTGGCGCTGGATGAAACTAACCAGTATGACCTTAGCGACGAGCGTATTCAGAGCTGGTGCGAGCAAATCCTCAACGAAATGGCAGAGCATTACGCCTGATCTCACTGACGGCTTAGCGCATATGCTTTGCCGTCATCTTTATCTTTGCGTCTCTTGTTGCAACAAAATCCGCCGTAAATCCCGCCATTCGGCTTCGTCCATGCTGTCGGCTGCCAGCCATAAATGTTGCCGTTTACCGCCATCAGAACGTAAACGCAGCATCATGCCGCTCTTAATCATCCACGGTGCTTTGACGATGCACCACTCCTGCCCTTGCCAACGCAAACGCCCGTCCATCAACAAGCGAATTTCCCCCTGGCGAGCATTAATACGCCGCTGGCTGCGAACGCAATCAAACACCACCAGCGAAAGTAACACCATCCATAACGGGGTGTAACTGAGTGGCCAGGGCATGAGTAAAATAACAGCGGCAACCAGCCCATGAATCAGCAAGGAAAGCCACTGTGCGCGCCAGGAGACGCGCAAATCAGATTGCCACAGGACCACGTTCCCGGTTCCGTGTCTGGATGAGTCGGACCATCATTTCCAGTTCTGCATCGGCCGGTTTACCGTGATTCATCAGCCAGTTAAACAGGTCCGGATCGTCACATTCCAGCAGACGAATAAAGATGCGTTTTTCGTCATCGCTTAAGCTGTCGTACTCATGTTCGAAAAACGGCATGATTGAAATATCGAGTTCGCGCATACCACGGCGGCATGCCCAATGAATGCGGGCTTTGTTGTTAATGTCCATCTTCTTCCTGTCTCACGAAAATCCAGTACCCGGCTATTGTAACGTGTTTTTCGCCTTCTTTTACGGGAATATCAGTAAACACCATCGCGATCGCGAAATTAATTCACAACAATTCAATGGCTTCATTTTTTTGGAAGTCGCCTCGCAGAAGGCACAGATCGCGTAGTGAAAGCACTTGCATTGCCTCATAGCTCTTTTACCATTAGTCATTAATACGCCGTTAAGCAACTCAGGACTCTATTATGGCTTTTACACCTTTTCCTCCCCGTCAGCCTACGGCTTCTGCCCGTTTACCGCTGACGCTGATGACGCTTGATGACTGGGCGCTTGCCACCATTACTGGCGCGGACAGCGAAAAATATATGCAGGGTCAGGTGACAGCAGATGTCAGCCAGATGGCAGAAGATCAGCACCTGCTCGCCGCCCATTGCGACGCCAAAGGTAAAATGTGGAGCAATTTACGTCTGTTCCGCGACGGCGATGGCTTTGCATGGATTGAACGGCGCAGCGTGCGTGAACCGCAGCTGACTGAACTGAAAAAATATGCGGTATTCTCTAAAGTGACCATCGCGCCAGACGACGAGCGTGTGCTGCTTGGTGTTGCCGGTTTTCAGGCGCGCGCCGCGCTGGCAAATCTCTTTAGCGAACTGCCTTCGAAAGAAAAACAGGTAGTCAAAGAAGGCGCGACCACTTTGCTATGGTTTGAACACCCGGCAGAACGTTTCCTGATCGTAACCGATGAAGCTACTGCTAATATGCTGACCGATAAACTGCGCGGTGAAGCGGAACTGAACAATAGCCAACAGTGGCTGGCATTAAACATTGAAGCGGGTTTCCCGGTGATTGATGCCGCCAACAGCGGGCAGTTTATCCCACAGGCGACCAATCTCCAGGCGCTGGGCGGTATCAGCTTTAAGAAAGGCTGTTATACCGGACAAGAGATGGTGGCGCGAGCAAAATTCCGTGGTGCCAATAAACGTGCGCTCTGGTTGCTGGCAGGTAGCGCCAGCCGACTGCCGGAAGCTGGTGAAGACTTAGAGCTGAAAATGGGCGAGAACTGGCGTCGTACCGGTACGGTGCTGGCTGCGGTAAAACTGGAAGATGGTCAGGTCGTGGTACAGGTCGTCATGAATAACGATATGGAACCGGACAGCATCTTCCGCGTACGCGACGATGCGAATACACTGCATATCGAGCCGCTGCCGTATTCGCTCGAAGAGTAAATCTCTGTATCGCATCAGGCATTTATCGCCTGATGCGACGCTGACGCGTCTTATCATGTCTGGGATTTGATGCCTTTATCACAACAGGGACGAGGCCCGTAGATCGGATAAGGCGTTCACGCCGCATCCGGCGGTTGCGCTCCGATGCCTGATGCGACGCTGGCGCGTCTTATCAGGCCTACAAAGGCATACCCATTACGCCTGCCCAATATACAAATAGATCGCCAGAAAGTGGCACACACTACCGCCGAGCACGAAGCCGTGCCAGATGGCATGGTTGTATGGAATGCGTTTGCAGACGTAGAAAATCACCCCGAGCGAATAAACCACGCCGCCTACCGCCAGTAAGGTAACGCTGCCCGCCGCGAGCTTAACTGCCATTTCATAAATTACCACCAGCGACAGCCAGCCCATCGCCAGATAGGTCACCAGAGATAAAATTTTGAATCGGTGCGCGATGGTCAGTTTAAACAGAATACCCAGCAATGCCAGGCTCCAGATAACAATCATCAACCCGCGCGCTAACGGAGAATCCAGCCCCACCAGCAAAAACGGCGTGTAGGTTCCGGCAATCAACAGGTAAATAGCGCAATGGTCAAATTTCTTCAGCCACATTTTTGCCCGTTGATGAGGAATGGCGTGATAGAGCGTCGAAGCGAGGAACAGCAGGATCATACTGCCGCCATAGAGGCTGTAACTGGTTATCGCTGTGGCGCTGGCATTGAGATCCACCGCCTGAACCAGTAGCAACACCAGCCCAACGATACCAAACACCAACCCAATGCCGTGACTGACGCTGTTGGCAATTTCCTCTGCCAGCGAATATCCCTGCTTAATGAGGGGCTTCTGAACCATAACTTACTCCGGAGAAACGTACACGCACATGTATACCTCTCCAGCGTAACTGAGAATAGTTCCAGTGAACACCTGTTAGCTAAAATAAATTCTGATTTGAGACTAATCTCCTAAAAATCATGAAATTAAATGCGAAATTTCAACTAACAGGCGTGAGTTCAATTTAAAGACATTTAAATTCAATCACATAAAACTGTGTCTGACCGGGATAGATGTCGGCAATGACCTTTATCAGTTCAGTCAGGGTCATATTTTCCTGCTCTGCATGTTTTTCCGTCAGCGTATCCAGCGTTACGGTTGAGGTTGCGGTGACTTCAATCGTGCAAAAATAACCGTCATCTTCAAAACGCCCGACACGAAGCACATCACCCGTTTTGAAGTGCGATTCAGACTCGTCGCGGATGGTGATGGTTTTACGCCCAGCCAGAATGTCATCCTGGAAACGTTGAAAAAAAGTGATGTCGTTTGGCTGCATGGTACTATTTCCTGTAAGAATTGACTCATCTGGAGCCTATGATAGTGAAAAAACTCACCTTACCGAAAGATTTCTTATGGGGCGGCGCAGTTGCCGCTCATCAGGTCGAAGGCGGCTGGAACAAAGGCGGCAAAGGGCCGAGCATTTGTGACGTTCTGACCGGTGGCGCACACGGCGTGCCGCGCGAAATCACCAAAGAAGTCTTGCCAGGCAAATACTATCCAAACCATGAAGCCGTTGATTTTTATGGTCACTACAAGGAAGACATCAAGCTATTTGCCGAAATGGGCTTCAAATGTTTTCGGACTTCCATCGCCTGGACGCGTATTTTTCCAAAAGGTGATGAAGCTCAGCCAAACGAAGAAGGGCTGAAGTTCTACGATGATATGTTCGATGAACTGCTGAAATACAACATCGAACCGGTGATCACCCTCTCCCACTTTGAAATGCCGCTGCATCTGGTGCAGCAATACGGTAGCTGGACCAACCGTAAAGTGGTTGATTTCTTTGTCCGTTTCGCGGAAGTGGTGTTTGAACGCTATAAGCATAAAGTCAAATACTGGATGACCTTCAACGAAATTAACAACCAGCGTAACTGGCGTGCACCGCTGTTCGGTTACTGCTGCTCCGGCGTGGTTTATACCGAGCATGACAACCCGGAAGAGACGATGTACCAGGTGCTGCATCACCAGTTTGTCGCCAGCGCCCTGGCGGTGAAAGCTGCGCGTCGCATTAACCCGGAGATGAAAGTCGGCTGTATGCTGGCGATGGTGCCGCTCTATCCCTACTGCTGTAACCCGGACGATGTGATGTTCGCTCAGGAGTCGATGCGCGAACGCTACGTCTTTACCGATGTGCAGCTACGCGGCTATTACCCGTCCTATGTGTTGAACGAGTGGGAGCGTCGCGGATTTAACATCAAAATGGAAGACGGCGATCTCGATGTACTGCGTGAAGGCACCTGCGATTATCTTGGTTTCAGCTATTACATGACCAACGCAGTGAAGGCCGAAGGCGGCACCGGCGATGCGATCTCTGGTTTCGAAGGCAGCGTACCGAACCCGTATGTTAAAGCGTCTGACTGGGGCTGGCAGATTGATCCAGTAGGTCTGCGCTATGCCCTTTGCGAACTGTATGAGCGTTATCAGAGGCCGCTGTTTATTGTCGAAAACGGTTTTGGCGCTTACGACAAAGTGGAAGAAGATGGCAGCATCAACGACGACTACCGCATTGACTACCTGCGCGCCCATATCGAAGAGATGAAAAAAGCGGTGACTTACGATGGCGTGGATCTGATGGGCTACACACCGTGGGGCTGCATCGACTGCGTATCGTTCACCACCGGGCAGTACAGCAAACGCTACGGCTTTATCTATGTGAATAAACATGACGACGGTGCTGGCGATATGTCGCGTTCACGTAAGAAGAGCTTTAACTGGTACCAAGAGGTGATTGCCAGCAACGGCGAGAAGCTTTAAGTCGATGAAGTACCGGATGCAATACTTGTTGCATCCGGTCAGACAACTTCCCTGTTTTATTTCCCGCCCGCCAAATCGATAAAACTTCCCGTGACGTAAGAGGCTTTATCACTTAGTAGCCAGACAATGGCCTGCGCGACCTCTTCTGCCTGTCCACCACGCTGCATGGGGATGTTCGACTTAACGCGATCGACGCGTCCAGGCTCGCCGCCGCTGGCGTGCATTTCGGTATAAATAAACCCTGGCCGCACGCAGTTAACGCGGATCCCCTGCGCGGCGACTTCCAGCGATAGTCCGGTGGTTAACGTATCAATCGCCCCTTTCGATGCCGCGTAATCAACATATTCCCCTGGCGAACCCAACCGTGAGGCCACCGAAGAGACATTGACGATAGCGCCGCCACTGCCACCATTTTTAAGCGCCATGCGTTTTACCGCCTCGCGGCAGCAGAGAAAATATCCCGTCACGTTGGTGGAAAGTACTCGGTTGATTCGCTCTGCGGTAAGGTTTTCAACGGTGCACTGGGTAAACAAGATCCCGGCGTTATTGACCAGCGCTGCTAGCGGTTCATCGTGCTGATCGATTGCTGTAAACATCGCAACGACCTGGTTTTCGTCGCTGATATCCGCCTGGAGCACGAATGCTTTGCCACCGGCTTGCGTTATTAAGTTCATCACTTCCTGCGCCGCGTGGAGGTTTTGCTGATAATTAACCGCCACCGTATACCCTTCTTGCGCCAACAGTAATGCAGTTGCCCGCCCGATGCCGCGACTGCCACCGGTCACAAGTGCTATAGCCATTTGTTTTTCCGAGAAAAATTAATTCGTTGACGTATCTTTGAGATTGCTAACAAACTGGCTCAATCTTCAATGTTGGCACGCTTTTCCCCTCGCCCTTTCAGGGAGAGGGCCGGGGTGAGGGGACTGTCTGAGCGCTTTTGTACTTTGTCATCTGACTAAAAAGGCGCCGAAGCGCCTTTAGAAGATAGTCGAATCAGTGAATTACTGGTATTCGCTAATCGGTACGCAGGAGCAGAACAGGTTACGGTCGCCGTAAACATCATCCAGACGTTTCACCGTCGGCCAGTATTTGTCTGCCACACCTGCCGGGAATACTGCAACTTCACGGCTGTACGGATGCGCCCACTCGGCGACCAGTTCGTTCTGAATGTGCGGCGCGTTCACCAGCGGGTTATCTTCCAGCGGCCAGACACCGGCTTTAACCTGGTCGATTTCTGCGCGGATAGCCAGCATCGCGTCGATAAAGCGATCCAGTTCCACTTTGCTTTCAGATTCAGTCGGTTCAACCATCAGCGTACCCGCCACCGGGAACGACATGGTCGGCGCGTGGAAACCGTAGTCGATCAGGCGCTTGGCAATATCCAGCTCGCTGATGCCGGTTTCTTCTTTCAGCGGGCGAATATCGAGAATACATTCGTGCGCCACGCGACCGTCGCGACCGGTATACAGCACCGGGAAGGCATCCTGCAGGCGGCTGGCAATATAGTTGGCGTTGAGGATTGCCACCTGGCTTGCTTTTTTCAGCCCTTCTGCGCCCATCATGCGGATGTACATCCAGCTGATTGGCAGGATAGAGGCGCTACCGAACGGTGCCGCAGAAACTGCGCCCTGACGGGTTAACATGCCTTCGATTTGCACCACGCTATGACCCGGTACAAACGGTGCCAGATGCGCTTTCACACCGATCGGTCCCATACCCGGACCACCACCGCCGTGCGGAATGCAGAAAGTTTTATGCAGGTTGAGGTGCGAAACGTCCGCGCCAATAAAGCCCGGCGAGGTGATGCCAACCTGGGCGTTCATGTTCGCGCCATCAAGGTAAACCTGACCGCCGAACTGATGCACGACTTCACACACTTCACGGATCGTTTCTTCATACACGCCGTGGGTAGAAGGATAAGTCACCATGATACAGGAGAGGTTATCGCCCGCCTGTTCCGCTTTCGCGCGCAGATCAGTCAGATCGATGTTGCCGTTTTTATCACACGCCACAACCACCACCTGCATTCCTGCCATATGTGCAGAAGCGGGGTTAGTTCCGTGCGCAGAAGCCGGGATCAGGCAGATATCGCGATGCCCTTCGTTGCGGCTTTCATGATAATGACGAATCGCCAGCAGGCCCGCGTATTCGCCCTGTGCGCCGGAGTTCGGCTGCATACAAACGGCGTCGTAACCGGTCAGTTTCACCAGCCAGTCAGCCAGCTGCGCAATCATCTGCTGATAACCTTCAGCCTGTTCCGGCGGACAAAACGGGTGCAGTTCGGCAAATTCCGGCCAGGTGATTGGGATCATCTCGGCGGCGGCGTTCAGTTTCATGGTGCAGGAACCCAGCGGGATCATCGCCTGATTCAGCGCCAGATCTTTACGCTCCAGCGAGTGCATATAGCGCATCATTTCGGTTTCGCTGTGGTAGCGATTAAACACCGGATGGGTGAGGATTTCGTCGTCGCGCAGCATCGCAGGCTGGATAGAGCGGCTGTCGTGAGCCACGTCTTTGTCCAGCGTGTCGATGTCCAGGCCGTGGTTATCGCCCAGCAGCACGTTGAAAAGCTGCATTACGTTTTCACGCGTGGTTGTTTCATCAAGGGTGATCCCAACCGCGTTCAGAATATCGCTACGCAGGTTGATTTCAGCCGCTTCGGCACGCGTCAGTACGCCCGCTTTGTCGGCCACTTCCACACACAAGGTGTCGAAATAGTGCGCATGGCGCAGTTTCAGACCTTTTTGTTGCAGGCCCGCCGCCAGGATATCGGTCAGACGGTGAATGCGGTTAGCGATACGTTTCAGGCCAATCGGGCCGTGATAAACGGCATACAGGCTGGCGATGTTTGCCAGCAGCACCTGGGAAGTACAAATGTTGGAGTTCGCTTTCTCACGGCGAATATGTTGCTCGCGAGTCTGCATCGCCATGCGCAGCGCGGTATTGCCAGCTGCATCTTTCGATACACCGATAATACGGCCCGGCATTGAGCGTTTGTATTCATCTTTCGCCGCAAAGAAGGCCGCGTGTGGGCCACCGTAGCCCATCGGCACGCCGAAGCGTTGCGCCGAACCAAAAACAATATCCGCGCCCTGTTTACCCGGCGCAGTTAACAGCACCAGCGCCATAATATCGGCGGCGACACTGACCACAATTTTGCGTGATTTCAGTTCGCTAATAAGCGCGGTGTAGTCGTGGATTTCACCGGTTGTGCCAACCTGCTGTAACAGCACGCCGAAGACGTCCTGATGGTCGAGCACTTTTTGCGCGTCATCGACAATCACTTCAAAACCAAAGGTTTCGGCACGAGTACGGACCACATCCAGCGTTTGCGGATGCACATCGGAAGCCACGAAGAAGCGGTTGGCATTTTTCAGTTTGCTGACGCGTTTCGCCATCGCCATTGCTTCGGCGGCAGCGGTGGCCTCGTCCAGAAGAGAAGCAGAGGCCATATCCAGTCCAGTCAAATCCAGCGTTACCTGCTGGAAGTTGAGCAGTGCTTCAAGGCGGCCCTGGGAGACTTCAGGTTGATACGGAGTGTACGCGGTATACCAGCCCGGATTTTCCAGCATGTTACGCAGGATAACCGGCGGTAGCTGCACGGCGGTGTAACCCATGCCGATGTAAGACGTGAAGCGTTTATTGCGACTGGCAATAGCCTTGAGTTCTGCCAGTGCGGCGTATTCGGTCGCCGGTGCGCCAACCTGCGGCGGGGTCGCAAGCTGAATATCTTTCGGCACAATCTGGCCGGTCAGCGCGTTTAACGATTGTGCACCAACGGCATTCAGCATTTCTTGCTGTTGCGCGGCGTCCGGTCCGATATGGCGTTCAATAAAAGCGCCGCTGTTTTCAAGCTGGCTTAACGTCTGTGTCATGAGCGATGGTTCCTGAAACGTGCAGTGAATTGTGAACCTCTCTCCTTACGAAGAGAGTGAGGGTGAGGCATAAATTTTCCTCACCCTGATCCTCTCCCGCAGAAGAGGAATAAAGCCGTTACTCGTCTTCTAACAATGCTTCGTATGCGGTCGCATCCAGCAGTGATTCCAGTTCGCTTTCATCGCTGGCTTTGATTTTAAAGATCCAGCCACCTGCATACGGTTCGCTGTTCACCAGTTCCGGGGAATCGCTCAGTGCGTCGTTTACCGCCACGATTTCACCGCTTACTGGCGCATAAATGTCTGACGCCGCTTTTACTGATTCGGCAACCGCGCAGTCATCGCCCGCGCTAACCGTTGCGCCCACTTCCGGCAGGTCAACAAACACCATATCGCCTAACAGCTCCTGGGCATGTTCGGTTATACCAACGGTGTAAGTGCCGTCGGCTTCTTTACGCAGCCATTCGTGTTCTTTGCTGTATTTCAGTTCTGCTGGTACGTTGCTCATCAATCAATCTCCAAAAAAGTAAATCACGCGACGGCTTTACCGTTACGCACAAAAACAGGTTTCGTCACTTTAACCGGCATTTCACGGTTGCGAATTTGCACAATCGCCGTTTCGCCAATACCTTCCGGCACGCGTGCCAGCGCAATGCTGTAACCCAGCGTCGGGGAGAAAGTCCCGCTGGTGATAATGCCTTCATGCTGGTTGCCCTGCGCATCGGTAAAACGTACCGGCAGTTCATTACGCAGCACGCCTTTTTCGGTCATCACCAGACCAACCAGTTTTTCTGTGCCATGCTCACGCTGCACTTCCAGGGCTTCACGACCGATGAAGTCACGATCTGCCGGTTCCCAGGCGATAGTCCAGCCCATGTTGGCGGCTAAAGGAGAAATAGTTTCGTCCATCTCCTGACCATAAAGATTCATGCCCGCTTCCAGACGCAGCGTGTCACGCGCGCCCAGACCGCATGGCTTAACGCCCGCTTCCACCAGCGCACGCCAGAAATCGGCCGCTTTTTCATTGGGCAGCGCAATTTCATAGCCCGCTTCACCGGTATAACCAGTGGTGGCAATAAACAGATCGCCCGCCTGCACGCCAAAGAACGGTTTCATCCCTTCCACCGCCTGACGCTGAGCATCATTAAACAGTGTGGCAGCTTTTGCCTGCGCATTCGGCCCTTGTACGGCGATCATGGAAAGGTCATCACGAACGGTAATTTCGATGCCGAAAGGTTCAGCGTGTTGGGTAATCCAGGAGAGGTCTTTTTCGCGGGTGGCGGAGTTAACAACGAGGCGGAAGAAATCTTCAGTAAAGTAGTAGACGATGAGGTCATCTATCACACCGCCAGAGGCATTCAACATCCCCGAGTAAAGGGCTTTGCCGCTTTTGGTGAGCTTCGCCACATCGTTCGCCAGCAGATAACGCAGAAACTCCCGGGTGCGGCTGCCGCGAAGATCGACGATGGTCATATGTGACACATCAAACATTCCGGCATCGGTACGTACCGCATGATGTTCGTCGATTTGCGAACCGTAATGCAGCGGCATCATCCAGCCGTGGAAATCCACCATGCGAGCGCCGCAAAGCGTGTGTTGTTCGTACAAAGGAGTCTGTTGTGCCATCTTGTCCTCATTGAATAAGCGGGGCTGACAACTTTTTCATGGTGAAATTATCACCACGAAACCCAGCATCGGAGCCACTCCCGGTCCCCAACGCAATCGTTCTCTTTTGCCTGAACTTACCACCGAAACAGACTGTTAACCATAAGGTAAAATTGATCATCACATTAGCTTATGGTTAAAAAACGCCAAAATCGCAACAGAATAAAAAACCAAAAAACACACCAGTTTCTATATAAAGATGATGCCATTAGAAAGCTAATTTGAATAAGGCAATATTAAGAGCTAAAAAAATGTCAAAAAACACTAAATCAAAAAATAATGACATTAGAAAATATAATGCGAAAACGGAGGTGAAATTAGTTTATTTCAAATGAGGAAAATCTCCCGGCGAAAAAACCGGGAGATGAAAGTGTGATGGGTATCAAATAAACAGCAGAAGAGAAATTTTTAACGCAGCCATTCAGGCAAATCGTTTAATCCCATTGCCTGGCGGATAAGTTGTGGTTTAACGCCAGGAAGCGTGTCGGCCAGTTTCAAACCAATATCACGCAGCAGTTTTTTCGCCGGATTGGTACCGGAAAACAGATCGCGGAATCCCTGCATACCAGCCAGCATCAGCGCCGCACTGTGCTTGCGGCTACGCTCATACCGGCGCAGGTAAATGTACTGCCCGATGTCTTTCCCCTGACGATGCAACCGTTTCAGTTCAGCAATCAGCTCTGCAGCATCCATAAAGCCGAGATTTACTCCCTGCCCCGCCAGCGGGTGAATGGTATGCGCGGCGTCGCCCACCAGCACCAGACGGTGCGCGGCAAACTGGCGCGCATAACGCCCCGTCAGTGGGAACACCTGACGCGCGCTCTCAACCTTGCATAAGCCCAGGCGATTATCAAAAGCGATATTTAACGCGCGATTAAATTCATCTTCACTTGCCTGCTGCATCCGCTGCGCTTCCTCTGGCGACAGTGACCAGACAATTGAGCAAAGATGCGGATCGCTAAGCGGTAAAAAGGCCAGAATGCCTTCGCCATGGAAAACCTGCCGCGCCACCGCATCATGCGGTTCTTCCGTGCGAATGGTCGCTACCAGCGCGTGATGCTGATAATCCCAGAAAGTCAGCGGAATATCTGCTTTGTTGCGCAACCAGGAATTAGCACCGTCCGCGCCAATCACCAGACGCGCCGTTAACATGCTGCCATCTTTCAGCGTCAGGAAAGTTTCATTTTCTCCCCAGGCGACCTGCTGTAATTCTGCGGGGGCCAACAGAGTGATATCTGACGACTGCTGCGCTTTGTTCCACAGCGCGTAGTGAATCACTGAGTTTTCAACGATATGCCCAAGATGGCTATAGCCCATGCTTTGATCGTCAAACGAAATGTGACCAAAACTGTCTTTGTCCCACACTTCCATACCGTGATAACAACTGGCCCTACGAGAGAGAATGTCCTGCCAGACGCCAAGACGGGTGAGTAATTTTTCGCTGGCGGCATTGATAGCCGAAACGCGCAGTTGTGGTGGTGCATCCGCCGCCAGAGGTTCCGGTACGCGCTGCTCCAGTACGGCAACGCGTAAGCCGCTCCCCTGTAAGCCGCAGGCAACCGCCAGCCCCACCATGCCGCCACCAACAATGGCTACATCAACACTTTGCATTGTTTATTCCTTAAAACCGCCTTCAACGCGCCACCCAACCGAGGGTGCGCTGCGCCAGCACATCGCGTGCCGGGGTGAATAATTCCATCGTCATCAGTCCGATGTTGCGCCCGACAACCAGCGGTGCCCAACGGTTGGCAAAAAGATGTACCAGGCTGTCCGTGACGCCGATGGTTGCTTCGCGATCGCTCTGTCGACGCTGTTGATAGCGGCACAATATGCCGTAATCACCGATGTCTTCTCCGCGCTCATGCGCCTGAGTTAGGGTTTCCGCAAGGCTCATGACATCTCGCATACCGAGGTTAAACCCTTGCCCGGCAATCGGGTGCAGAGTTTGCGCCGCATTGCCCACCAGCACGGTACGATGGGTAATAGCTCTGGCGGCGCGGGTTAACGCCAGCGGATAAGCACTGCGTTTACCGGCGTGGGTAATTTTTCCAAGTCGCCAGCCAAAGGCCGACTGGAGTTCACGGCAAAACTTCTCGTCGCTCCACGACAGCACCTCTTCGCGCCGTTCCAGTGGATGACACCAGACCAGCGAACAGCGTCCGTCAGACATCGGCAACATCGCCAGCGGGCCATGTTGCGTGAAGCGTTCAAAAGCGCGGCCTTCGTGCGCAACGGAAGTCGCAACGTTGGCAATCACGGCCAGTTGTTCGTAAGGCTCCTGCTGCCAATCAACGCCGCACGCGGTGGCTAACGCTGAATGGGTGCCATCAGCGGCTATCAGCACGCGGCCCGTCAGCATCTCGCCGCTCTCCAGCGTCACTTCAACGTGACTCTGAGTACGGGCAACGTTAGCTACGCGATCGGGGCAATGCAGCATTACGCCAGGTGCTTTTCGCAGCAATGCAAACAGCCGTTGCCCGACATTATGCAATTCGACAACCTGCCCCAGCGCCGCCAGTTGGTAATCTTCTGCGGCGAGGGTGACGAATCCAGCATGACCACGATCGCTGACATGCACGGTAGTGATGGCGGTTGCGCAATCAGCCAGAGATTGCCAGACGCCGATGCGCGCCAGTTGCTGACAGGTCCCCGCCGCTAGCGCAATAGCTCGTCCATCAAAGCCCGGATGAGCATGTGACTCTGGCGCGGTCGCTTCAATCAAATGTACCGGCAGCGCCCCGTGACTTAACCGGGAAATAGCCAGCGCCAGCGTCGCGCCCGCCATGCCGCCACCGACGATGATTACGCTCATTGCTTTCTCGCAGCTGCCATCAACGCTTCGATTTCTTCCGGCTTTTTCACCACGCTGGCGGTGAGGTTTTCGTTACCGGTTTCGGTAATCACAATGTCGTCTTCAATACGAATGCCGATACCGCGATATTGTTCTGGCACTTCTGCATCCGGCGCAATATACAGCCCTGGCTCTACGGTCAGTACCATGCCCGGTTCCAGAATGCGCGAGCGATCCTGACCATAAACGCCAACGTCATGGACATCTAGCCCTAACCAGTGGCTAAGGCCATGCATAAAGAAAGGACGATGGGCGTTCTGAGCGATCAGTTCATCAACATCACCTTTCAGAATGCCGAGTTTTACCAGGCCGCTAACCATGATGCGCACCACTTCACCGGTGACTTCCTGCATGGAAGTTCCCGGACGATACAGGCGCAAGCTGGTTTCGAGAGACTCCAGCACAATGTCGTAGATTTCACGCTGGGCCTGAGTGAATTTGCCGTTGACCGGGAAGGTGCGGGTAATATCGCCAGCGTAACCTTTGTATTCACAACCCGCGTCAATCAACACCAGGTCACCGTCACGCAGTTCACACTCGTTTTCGGTGTAGTGCAAAATGCAGCCGTTTTCACCGCTGCCGACAATGGTGTTATAGGAAGGATAGCGCGCGCCGTGGCGGTTAAATTCGTGGTGAATTTCGCCTTCCAGGTGGTACTCGAACATTCCCGGACGGCATTTTTCCATCGCCCGGGTATGCGCCAGGGCGGTGATTTCACCCGCGCGGCGAAGTACGGCAATCTCTTCTGGCGATTTGAACAGGCGCATTTCATGAACAATGGGACGCCAGTCGATCATCGTTGCCGGCGCGGTGAGATTTTGTCGCGAACCTTTACGCAGCTTTTCCAGCGCGCTGTTCACGATTTCATCAGCATAGGTATATTCGCCCTGGGCGTGGTAAACCACATCCAGACCATTAAGTAATTGATAAAGTTGCTGATTAATTTCGCTGAATGCCAGTGCGCGGTCAACGCCCAGTTTCTCTGGCGCGGCATCCTGACCTAAACGACGGCCAAACCAGATCTCCGCCGTCAGGTCGCGAACGCGGTTAAACAGAACGCTGTGGTTATGAGTGTCATCGCTTTTAATCAGCACCAGCACCGCTTCCGGTTCGTTAAAGCCGGTGAAGTACCAGAAGTCACTGTTCTGACGATAGGGGTATTCGCTGTCGGCGCTACGTGTTACTTCTGGTGCAGCAAAAATCAGCGCGGCGCTGCCGGGTTGCATTTGCTCCACCAGGGCCTGACGGCGACGCTGAAACTCTTGCCGGGATATCTCACTCATAACACTCTCCTTACGTTTTTTGTTTTTAGTGTAGAGTCGGTTTTTGTACTTCTGGCGCGGTCGGTTGCGGATGAGTAAAGGTGTCGTGGCATAACAGCGCGGCAACACGAACGTATTCGATGATCTCTTCAAGCGACATTTCAAGCTCTTCCTGATCTTCGTCTTCGTCGTAACCCAGTTGCGCAATGTTACGCAGATCGTCGATAGCTTCACCGGTTTCGCCGGTCACTTTATCCAGCTTCGGTTGCGTAACGCCAAGACCAAGCAGGAAGTGATTGACCCAACCTGCCAATGCATCAGCCCGATCGAAAACGCTGACATCATCGCCATCAGGCAGATAAAGCTGAAAAAGGAAGCCGTCATCCTGCAGGGCATCGCTGGTGGCAGAGTGCATTTTACGCAGTGCCTGTGCCAGCTCATGACCGAAAGCCATGCCTTCGTTCGTCAGGTCGTGAAGTAGCGGTAGCCATGAGCTGTCATCGTTACCGCCACATATCATCCCACTGATTAAACCATGCATCTCAGCAGGGGTCAGACCCGTCCCTTGTTGGTTCAGATACTGGTTCATTTCGTTGTAACCAGGCATTTCGTTCTGTATAGACATAAGCATTCGTCGTCAAAGGGAGGAATATTCATGATATGCTACCACTTTGGGCCCTGGTGGACCAGAAAAGGGCTTGTCTCTTCTCATCAGGGTAGCTATAGTGTCGCCCCTTCGCAGACCATGGGTCTAAAGACGAAGGCAGCGCAGTCAATCAGCAGGAAGGTGGCATGTCTGCACAACCCGTCGATATCCAAATTTTTGGCCGTTCACTGCGTGTGAACTGCCCGCCTGACCAAAGGGATGCGTTGAATCAGGCAGCGGACGATCTGAACCAACGGTTGCAAGATCTGAAAGAACGCACTAGAGTCACAAATACTGAACAGTTGGTCTTCATTGCCGCATTGAATATCAGCTATGAGTTAGCGCAAGAAAAAGCGAAGACTCGTGACTACGCGGCAAGTATGGAACAGCGTATTCGGATGCTGCAGCAGACCATAGAACAAGCGTTACTTGAACAAGGTCGCATCACCGAAAAAACTAACCAAAACTTTGAATGACACTTTTCGGTTTACTGTGGTAGAGTAACCGTGAAGACAAAATTTCTCTGAGATGTTCGCAAGCGGGCCAGTCCCCTGAGCCGATATTTCATACCACAAGAATGTGGCGCTCCGCGGTTGGTGAGCATGCTCGGTCCGTCCGAGAAGCCTTAAAACTGCGACGACACATTCACCTTGAACCAAGGGTTCAAGGGTTACAGCCTGCGGCGGCATCTCGGAGATTCCCTTCTTATCTGGCACCAGCCATGACGCAACTACCAGAACTCCCACTGACATTATCCCGACAAGAAATCCGCAAAATGATTCGGCAACGTCGTCGTGCGTTAACGCCGGAACAACAGCAGGAAATGGGTCAACAAGCCGCTACCCGGATGATGACTTATCCCCCGGTGGTGATGGCGCATACGGTCGCTGTATTCCTCTCTTTTGATGGTGAACTCGACACCCAGCCGCTAATAGAACAACTCTGGCGCGCCGGTAAGCGCGTATATCTTCCAGTTTTGCATCCCTTTAGTGCCGGTAATTTGCTGTTCCTGAATTACCATCCGCAAAGCGAACTGGTGATGAACAGGTTGAAGATCCATGAGCCAAAACTGGATGTGCGTGACGTGCTACCCCTTTCCCGATTAGACGTGCTGATCACACCGCTGGTCGCCTTTGATGAGTACGGTCAGCGCCTGGGAATGGGCGGTGGTTTTTATGATCGGACCTTACAAAACTGGCAGCACTATAAAACGCAACCGGTGGGTTATGCGCATGATTGTCAGTTGGTGGAAAAACTCCCCGTTGAAGAGTGGGATATCCCTCTTCCTGCGGTGGTTACACCGTCGAAAGTCTGGGAGTGGTAAGGGCGATACACCTGCATCGCCCTGATTGACATCGTTGATTCTTTAACCTAATTTAGTGAGTAAGGGTAAGGGAGGATTGCTCCTCCCCTGTGACTGACTGTTAATAAGCTGGGAAACTTATGAGTAACAGTACAATCAGTATGATGGCAAGTCGCATCATAACCCTTCTCCTTCAAGCCCTCGCTTCGGTGAGGGCTTTACCGTTACAGCCCCATGCTGCCCAGCTATCGTAAGCTCTCTTTAAATAACCACAACGCATTGATCTACCTTTAAATCTTTTCTTCGAGCGTGCTCGAAAAACCCCATGCAAAACAGAGATAATTTTTGGGAAAAAGGATCTATTACGGCAGTAAACGTGGGCGATGAAGTGGCTATCAAAAAGTTCGGTTCAGGGCGATGCACCCCGCATCGCCCTGATTGACATCGTTGATTCTTTGACCTAATTTAGTGAGTAAGGGTAAGGGAGGATGACTCCTCCCCTGAGACTGACTGTTAATAAGCTCCGAAACTTATCAGTAACAGTACAATCAGTATGATGACAAGTCGCATCATAACCCTTCTCCTTTAAGCCCTCGCTTCGGTGAGGGCTTTACCGTTACAGCCCCATGCTGTCCCGCCATCGTAAATCCCCATTAAATAAACACAACGCATTGATCTGACTTTGATTTATTTTCTGGAGCAGACTCGCAAAGTAGAATGCGCAACGCGGCAACGGTGTGGAGAAGGGATAAAAAAACGGGCAAGTCAGTGACCTGCCCGTTAATTTTCAGAGAAGGGGAATTAGTACAGCAGACGGGCGCGAATGGTACCCGGAATAGCTTTCATTGCCTGCAGCGCTTTTTCGGCAACGTCTTCGTCAGCTTCAATATCAATAACTACATAACCCATCTGGGCGGAAGTTTGTAGATATTGCGCGGCGATGTTGACGCCCTGCTCGGCGAAGATTTTGTTCAGCGCAGTTAGCACGCCCGGACGGTTTTCGTGGATGTGCATCAGACGACGACCACCATGCAGTGGCAGCGAGACTTCCGGGAAGTTCACCGCAGAGAGCGTTGAGCCATTGTCAGAATACTTGATCAATTTACCCGCAACTTCCAGGCCGATATTCTCCTGCGCTTCCTGAGTCGAACCGCCAATGTGTGGCGTCAGAAGGACGTTGTCGAATTCACACAGTGGAGAGGTAAATGGATCGCTATTGGTCGCCGGTTCCGTCGGGAATACGTCGATTGCCGCCCCCGCCAGATGTTTGCTCGCCAGCGCATCACACAGCGCCGGAATATCCACCACAGTACCGCGCGAGGCATTAATCAGCAGCGAGCCGGGCTTCATTAGCGAAATCTCTTTCGCGCCCATCATATTTTTGGTGGACGGATTCTCTGGTACATGCAGACTCACCACATCGCTCATATTCAGCAGGTCAGAAAGATGCTGTACCTGAGTGGCGTTGCCCAGCGGCAGTTTGTTTTCAATATCATAAAAGTAAACATACATTCCCAGCGATTCAGCCAGAATGCCCAATTGCGTACCAATATGACCGTAGCCGATGATACCCAGCTTTTTGCCGCGCGCTTCAAAAGAACCCGCCGCCAGTTTGTTCCACACGCCACGGTGCGCTTTAGCATTGGCTTCCGGCACGCCGCGCAATAGCAGCAGCAGTTCGCCAATCACCAGCTCCGCAACAGAGCGCGTATTTGAGAACGGTGCGTTAAATACCGGGATCCCGCGCTTTGCCGCCGCATCCAGATCAACCTGGTTTGTTCCGATACAGAAACAGCCAATAGCGACCAGTTTTTCTGCGGCGTTGATCACGTCTTCAGTCAGATGGGTACGGGATCGCAGGCCGATGAAGTGGGCATCGCGGATGGATTCTTTTAATTGTTCATCATCCAGCGCGCCTTTGTGAAATTCGATGTTGGTGTAACCAGCTGCACGAAGGCTTTCCAGCGCCTTTTGGTGCACGCCTTCTACCAGCAGAAACTTAATCTTGTCTTTCTCCAGCGATACCTTTGCCATTTACCCAATCCTGTCTTTTGAAATGTTGTGTGCGGATTTGCATCCGCCTTTCAACATATCAAAAAATAATATTGCGGCAATATGAACGTTTGCGTCGCGATGTTGAGGAAATATCACGCAAAGGTAATTCTTGGATGAATATGCTGGTTTAGAGGATTTATTTAGAGCAATCGACAATTGCCTGGTAAAAGCGTGACACATGTCACCAAATTTAATGAAGAGAATTTTTTTAACGGGGGAGGTTCCCCCGTCAGATCATTTCACAATGGTTTTGACACCGTCAGGTGTGCCAATCAGCGCAACGTCCGCGCCACGGTTAGCAAACAAGCCAACAGTCACCACGCCAGGAATCGCATTTATGGCGTTTTCCATCGCTATCGGGTCAAGGATTTCCATGCCGTGGACGTCGAGGATCACGTTGCCATTATCGGTCACCACGCCCTGACGGTATTCCGGACGACCGCCCAGTTTCACCAGCTGACGCGCCACTGCACTACGTGCCATCGGGATAACTTCTACTGGCAGCGGGAATTTACCCAGAATATCAACCTGCTTGGAAGCGTCTGCAATACAGATAAATTTTTCTGCAACCGAAGCAATGATTTTTTCACGGGTCAGCGCCGCGCCGCCGCCTTTGATCATTTGCATGTGGCCGTTGATTTCATCTGCGCCATCAACGTAGATGCCAAGGCTGTCGACTTCGTTGAGATCAAAAACGTGAATGCCGAGGCTTTTCAGTTTTTCAGTGGAAGCATCTGAACTGGAAACGGCCCCTTCAATCTGGCCTTTCATTGTACCGAGCGCGTCAATAAAGTGTGCGGCGGTGGAACCTGTACCTACACCAACAATGGTGCCGGGCTGAACATACTGAAGTGCCGCCCATCCTACTGCTTTTTTCAATTCATCCTGCGTCATGATCGTTTCGCCTGTGGTATGAAATTTCACACGCATTATATACAAAAAAAGCGATTCAGACCCCGTTGGCAAGCCGCGTGGTTAACTCATCCATAAAATATCGCGCAATGGCGGGCATCCCCTTTCGCCCCGCAAATAAAGCATACAACGATCTGGGTATGCCGCTCCACGGTGCGAACAGAGGCAACAACGCCACGCCATTCAACACAACCAGGGCGCGAACTCGCTGAGCGAAATGCATTAGCGCAAATCCCTGATCTTTTAAGCTGCGCGTTTAACCACGAATACAAATGTTACCCGCCGACGGCTTCGGTATATGCAACCTGACACAAAATTGTGTCATAGTGCAGGAAAAAGCATTTACCAGGAGCAGACAACAGCAATGAAACGCCCGGACTACAGAACATTACAGGCACTGGATGCGGTGATACGTGAACGAGGATTTGAGCGCGCGGCACAAAAGCTGTGCATTACACAATCAGCCGTCTCACAGCGCATTAAGCAACTGGAAAATATGTTCGGGCAGCCGCTGTTGGTGCGTACCGTACCGCCGCGCCCGACGGAACAAGGGCAAAAACTGCTGGCACTGCTGCGCCAGGTGGAGTTGCTGGAAGAAGAGTGGCTGGGCGATGAACAAACCGGTTCGACTCCGCTGCTGCTTTCACTGGCGGTCAACGCCGACAGTCTGGCGACGTGGTTGCTTCCTGCACTGGCTCCTGTGTTGGCTGATTCGCCTATCCGCCTCAACTTGCAGGTAGAAGATGAAACCCGCACTCAGGAACGTCTGCGCCGCGGCGAAGTGGTCGGCGCGGTGAGTATTCAACATCAGGCGCTGCCGAGTTGTCTTGTCGATAAACTTGGTGCGCTCGACTATCTGTTCGTCAGCTCAAAACCCTTTGCCGAAAAATATTTCCCTAACGGCGTAACGCGTTCGGCATTACTGAAAGCGCCAGTGGTCGCGTTTGACCATCTTGACGATATGCACCAGGCCTTTTTGCAGCAAAACTTCGATCTGCCTCCAGGCAGCGTGCCCTGCCATATCGTTAATTCTTCAGAAGCGTTCGTACAACTTGCTCGCCAGGGCACCACCTGCTGTATGATCCCGCACCTGCAAATCGAGAAAGAGCTGGCCAGCGGTGAACTGATTGACTTAACGCCTGGGCTATTTCAACGACGGATGCTCTACTGGCACCGCTTTGCTCCTGAAAGCCGCATGATGCGTAAAGTCACTGATGCGTTACTCGATTATGGTCACAAAGTCCTTCGTCAGGATTAATCCATCAAATAATGCCTGATAGCACATATCAGGCGTTGTCCTCACTTCTTTTTGTATTCCTTGAATCACATCACAAAATAGACAAATCTCAGGCGGCAAAAAACGACGTCTGAATGCATTTTTTTTGCTGGCGACAAACCCACGTAAAAAGCTCACCGTAGGCGCAAATACCCTCATTTTGATTGCGTTTTACGGAGCAAATAATGTCTAACGTGCAGGAGTGGCAACAGCTTGCCAACAAGGAATTGAGCCGTCGGGAGAAAACTGTCGACTCGCTGGTTCAGCAAACCGCGGAAGGGATCGCCATCAAGCCGCTGTATACCGAAGCCGATCTCGATAATCTGGAGGTGACAGGTACCCTTCCTGGTTTGCCGCCCTACGTTCGTGGCCCGCGTGCCACTATGTATACCGCCCAACCGTGGACCATCCGTCAGTATGCTGGTTTTTCAACAGCAAAAGAGTCCAACGCTTTTTATCGCCGTAACCTGGCCGCCGGGCAAAAAGGTCTTTCCGTTGCGTTTGACCTTGCCACCCACCGTGGCTACGACTCCGATAACCCGCGCGTGGCGGGCGACGTCGGCAAAGCGGGCGTCGCTATCGACACCGTGGAAGATATGAAAGTCCTGTTCGACCAGATCCCGCTGGATAAAATGTCGGTTTCGATGACCATGAATGGCGCAGTGCTACCAGTACTGGCGTTTTATATCGTCGCCGCAGAAGAGCAAGGTGTTACACCTGATAAACTGACCGGCACCATTCAGAACGATATCCTCAAAGAGTACCTCTGCCGCAACACCTATATTTACCCACCAAAACCGTCAATGCGCATTATCGCCGACATCATCGCCTGGTGTTCCGGCAACATGCCGCGATTTAATACCATCAGTATCAGCGGTTACCACATGGGGGAAGCGGGTGCCAACTGCGTGCAGCAGGTAGCATTTACGCTCGCTGATGGGATTGAGTACATCAAAGCAGCAATCTCTGCCGGACTGAAAATTGATGACTTCGCTCCTCGCCTGTCGTTCTTCTTCGGTATCGGCATGGATCTGTTTATGAACGTCGCCATGTTGCGTGCGGCACGTTATTTATGGAGCGAAGCGGTCAGTGGATTTGGCGCACAGGATCCGAAATCACTGGCGCTGCGTACCCACTGCCAGACCTCAGGCTGGAGCCTGACTGAACAGGATCCGTATAACAACGTTATCCGCACCACCATTGAAGCACTGGCTGCGACGCTGGGCGGTACTCAGTCACTGCATACCAACGCCTTTGACGAAGCGCTTGGTTTGCCTACCGATTTCTCAGCACGCATTGCCCGCAACACCCAGATCATCATCCAGGAAGAATCAGAACTCTGCCGCACCGTCGATCCACTGGCCGGATCCTATTACATTGAGTCGCTGACCGATCAAATCGTCAAACAAGCCAGAGCTATTATCCAACAGATCGACGAAGCCGGTGGCATGGCGAAAGCGATCGAAGCAGGTCTGCCAAAACGAATGATCGAAGAGGCCTCAGCGCGCGAACAGTCGCTGATCGACCAGGGCAAGCGTGTCATCGTTGGTGTCAACAAGTACAAACTGGATCACGAAGACGAAACCGATGTACTTGAGATCGACAACGTGATGGTGCGTAACGAGCAAATTGCTTCGCTGGAACGCATTCGCGCCACCCGTGATGATGCCGCCGTAACCGCCGCGTTGAACGCCCTGACTCACGCCGCACAGCATAACGAAAACCTGCTGGCTGCCGCTGTTAATGCCGCTCGCGTTCGCGCCACCCTGGGTGAAATTTCCGATGCGCTGGAAGTCGCTTTCGACCGTTATCTGGTGCCAAGCCAGTGTGTTACCGGCGTGATTGCGCAAAGCTATCATCAGTCTGAGAAATCGGCCTCCGAGTTCGATGCCATTGTTGCGCAAACGGAGCAGTTCCTTGCCGACAATGGTCGTCGCCCGCGCATTCTGATCGCTAAGATGGGCCAGGATGGACACGATCGCGGCGCGAAAGTGATCGCCAGCGCCTATTCCGATCTCGGTTTCGACGTAGATTTAAGCCCGATGTTCTCTACACCTGAAGAGATCGCCCGCCTGGCCGTAGAAAACGACGTTCACGTAGTGGGCGCATCCTCACTGGCTGCCGGTCATAAAACGCTGATCCCGGAATTGGTCGAAGCGCTGAAAAAATGGGGACGCGAAGATATCTGCGTGGTCGCGGGTGGCGTCATTCCGCCGCAGGATTACGCCTTCCTGCAAGAGCGCGGCGTGGCGGCGATTTATGGTCCAGGTACACCTATGCTCGACAGTGTGCGCGACGTACTGAATCTGATAAGCCAGCATCATGATTAATGAAGCCACGCTGGCAGAAAGTATTCGCCGCTTACGTCAGGGTGAGCGTGCCACACTCGCCCAGGCCATGACGCTGGTGGAAAGCCGTCACCCGCGTCATCAGGCACTAAGTACGCAGCTGCTTGATGCCATTATGCCGTACTGCGGTAACACCCTGCGACTGGGCGTTACCGGCACCCCCGGCGCGGGGAAAAGTACCTTTCTTGAGGCCTTTGGCATGTTGTTGATTCGAGAGGGATTAAAGGTCGCGGTTATTGCGGTCGATCCCAGCAGCCCGGTCACTGGCGGTAGCATTCTCGGGGATAAAACCCGCATGAATGACCTGGCGCGTGCCGAAGCGGCGTTTATTCGCCCGGTACCATCCTCCGGTCATCTGGGCGGTGCCAGTCAGCGAGCGCGGGAATTAATGCTGTTATGCGAAGCAGCGGGTTATGACGTAGTGATTGTCGAAACGGTTGGCGTCGGGCAGTCGGAAACAGAAGTCGCCCGCATGGTGGACTGTTTTATCTCGTTGCAAATTGCCGGTGGCGGCGATGATCTGCAGGGCATTAAAAAAGGGCTGATGGAAGTGGCTGATCTGATCGTTATCAACAAAGACGATGGCGATAACCATACCAATGTCGCCATTGCCCGGCATATGTACGAGAGTGCCCTGCATATTCTGCGACGTAAATACGACGAATGGCAGCCACGGGTTCTGACTTGTAGCGCACTGGAAAAACGTGGAATCGATGAGATCTGGCACGCCATCATCGACTTCAAAACCGCGCTAACTGCCAGTGGTCGTTTACAACAAGTGCGGCAACAACAATCGGTGGAATGGCTGCGTAAGCAGACCGAAGAAGAAGTACTGAATCACCTGTTCGCGAATGAAGATTTCGATCGCTATTACCGCCAGACGCTTTTAGCGGTCAAAAACAATACGCTCTCACCGCGCACCGGCCTGCGGCAGCTCAGTGAATTTATCCAGACGCAATATTTTGATTAAAGGAATTTTTATGTCTTATCAGTATGTTAACGTTGTCACTATCAACAAAGTGGCGGTCATTGAGTTTAACTATGGCCGCAAACTTAATGCCTTAAGTAAAGTCTTTATTGATGATCTTATGCAGGCATTAAGCGATCTCAACCGGCCGGAAATTCGCTGTATCATTTTGCGCGCGCCGAGTGGATCCAAAGTCTTCTCCGCAGGCCACGATATTCACGAACTGCCGTCTGGCGGTCGCGATCCGCTCTCCTATGATGATCCATTGCGTCAAATCACCCGCATGATCCAAAAATTCCCGAAACCGATCATTTCGATGGTGGAAGGTAGTGTTTGGGGTGGCGCATTTGAAATGATCATGAGTTCCGATCTGATCATCGCCGCCAGTACCTCAACCTTCTCAATGACGCCTGTAAACCTCGGCGTCCCGTATAACCTGGTCGGCATTCACAACCTGACCCGCGACGCGGGCTTCCACATTGTCAAAGAGCTGATTTTTACCGCTTCGCCAATCACCGCCCAGCGCGCGCTGGCTGTCGGCATCCTCAACCATGTTGTGGAAGTGGAAGAACTGGAAGATTTCACCTTACAAATGGCGCACCACATCTCTGAGAAAGCGCCGTTAGCCATTGCCGTTATCAAAGAAGAGCTGCGTGTACTGGGCGAAGCACACACCATGAACTCCGATGAATTTGAACGTATTCAGGGGATGCGCCGCGCGGTGTATGACAGCGAAGATTACCAGGAAGGGATTAACGCTTTCCTCGAAAAACGTAAACCTAATTTCGTTGGTCATTAATCCCTGCGAACGAAGGAGTAAAAATGGAAACTCAGTGGACAAGGATGACCGCCAATGAAGCGGCAGAAATTATCCAGCATAACGACATGGTGGCGTTTAGCGGCTTTACCCCGGCGGGTTCGCCGAAAGCCCTACCCACCGCGATTGCCCGCAGAGCTAACGAACAGCATGAGGCCAAAAAGCCGTATCAAATTCGCCTTCTGACGGGTGCGTCAATCAGCGCCGCCGCTGACGATGTACTTTCTGACGCCGATGCTGTTTCCTGGCGTGCGCCATATCAAACATCGTCCGGTTTACGTAAAAAGATCAATCAGGGCGCGGTGAGTTTCGTTGACCTGCATTTGAGCGAAGTGGCGCAAATGGTCAATTACGGTTTCTTCGGCGACATTGATGTTGCCGTCATTGAAGCATCGGCACTGGCACCGGATGGTCGAGTCTGGTTAACCAGCGGGATCGGTAATGCGCCGACCTGGCTGCTGCGAGCGAAGAAAGTGATCATTGAACTCAATAACTATCACGATCCGCGCGTTGCAGAACTGGCGGATATTGTGATCCCTGGCGCGCCACCGCGGCGCAATAGCGTGTCGATCTTCCATGCAATGGATCGCGTCGGTACCCGCTATGTGCAAATCGATCCGAAAAAGATTGTCGCCGTCGTGGAAACCAACTTGCCCGACGCCGGTAATATGCTGGATAAGCAAAATCCCATGTGCCAGCAGATTGCCGATAACGTGGTCACGTTCTTATTGCAGGAAATGGCGCATGGGCGTATTCCGCCGGAATTTCTGCCGCTGCAAAGTGGCGTGGGCAATATCAATAATGCGGTAATGGCGCGTCTGGGGGAAAACCCGGAAATTCCTCCGTTTATGATGTATTCGGAAGTGCTACAGGAATCGGTGGTGCATTTACTGGAAACCGGCAAAATCAGCGGGGCCAGCGCCTCCAGCCTGACAATCTCGGCCGATTCCCTGCGCAAGATTTACGACAATATGGATTACTTTGCCAGCCGCATTGTGTTGCGTCCGCAGGAGATTTCCAATAACCCGGAAATCATCCGTCGTCTGGGCGTCATCGCTCTGAACGTCGGCCTGGAGTTTGATATTTACGGGCATGCCAACTCAACACACGTAGCCGGGGTCGATCTGATGAACGGCATCGGCGGCAGCGGTGATTTTGAACGCAACGCGTATCTGTCGATCTTTATGGCCCCGTCGATTGCTAAAGAAGGCAAGATCTCAACCGTCGTGCCAATGTGCAGCCATGTTGATCACAGCGAACACAGCGTCAAAGTGATCATCACCGAACAAGGGATCGCCGATCTGCGCGGTCTTTCCCCGCTTCAACGCGCCCGCACTATCATTGATAATTGTGCACATCCTATGTATCGGGATTATCTGCATCGCTATCTGGAAAATGCGCCTGGCGGACATATTCACCACGATCTTAGCCACGTCTTCGACTTACACCGTAATTTAATTGCAACCGGCTCGATGCTGGGTTAATGACTCGTCCCGTCACGATCTTCAGCAATATGCTGAAGCATCGTGGCGGTATAACGATGATTTCTGATTGAATAAAGATATTCCTGCATATACATCGGCCTGTGCGGCGCATCAAAATATTTCAGCGTTGCCGGATTCACCAGTCGCCAGGCAAAATGCGGGATCACCGTCAGAAAATGTCCGCGCTCCACGGCGCTGATTTTGGCCATAAAACTGTAGGGACGATAAATAATGGTTGGATTGATCCCACAAGGTCGCATATTCGCATCAATCATTGCTTCGAAGTTGGCCCGGTTCTGAAAGCGCATTTGTAGCCAGGGCAGCTCCTGAAGCAGCTCTTGCTCTTGACGCTCTTCATAACGGCGAGAAACGAGAAAGCCTAATCGCAGCGGTGGTAGTTCACTGATAGTCAGGTTTTCCAGTTCCTGAACTCGTGCAGATACATGCTGTGGGGAGATAATAAAATCTAACTGGCGGTCAAAAAGATTATCGATAACGCCGTTTTCGCTGAACTCAACTGGCTGGGCGGTCACGCCTTCATACTTATCTCCGAGACTAATCAACTGATCGAAAATAATTGTCGGATAAGTATTATCTATGCCAATCACAATTTCTCGTGAACGACGTCCTGAGTTATGGATTTCATTATCAATCGCAGAAAGCCGTTGATAAACCGGGAACAGTTTTTGATACAGTTCCTGACCGGCTTTATTGAGGCTGATATTATTATCTTTGCGGGTAAATAGCGTATAGCCAATTTGTTCTTCCAGCGCGGCAATGCTTTTACCAAATGGCGAAGCCGTCATATGGATTTTTTCTGCCGCCCGGGCAATATTATTGGTTTGCGCTAATAAAATGAAATTGCGCATCTTTTTCGAAATAAAAATGTCCATCCCCCCTCCCCGCATCCTTGTCCGCTTAACCGTTTCAGTCAGCCTATCCTTGATGAAACCGCGAGCAAAGATAGGTGATTACGTCATGGTTTTACAGAAAATTACAGAAAAAGGAGGCAATATCGGGTAAAGGCATTAGCCCGACGAATACGTCGGGCTACAAGTATTATTGTGCTGCAGGTGTTTTAGCGGGTTGTTGATCCACAGGTTCTAACTGGAAGACCACATCGACCTGATCATCAAACTGAATAGCGGCCTGCTCGTAAGTTTCCTGGGCAGACACCGGCGCGGCATCGGCTTTCATCATCCGCACCATTGGGCTGGGCTGATAGTTGGAAACATGGTAGCGCACGCTATATACCGGCCCCAGTTTACGATGAAAGCCGTTCGCCAGTTCCTGCGCCTGATGAATCGCGTTATCAATCGCTGCCTTACGCGCTTTGTCTTTATAGGCATCCGGCTGCGCCACGCCCAGCGACACAGAACGAATTTCGTTAAGACCCGCCTTCAGCGCGCCATCCAGCAAGGAATTCAGTTTGTCTAACTGACGGAGCGTGACTTCCACCGTTCTCACAGCGCGGTAGCCTTTCAGGATACTTTTACCATCCTGATAATCATAATCTGGCTGGGTGCGTAAATTCGCTGAGCTGATATCTTTTTTCGCGATCTGATTGAGTTCAAGGAAGGAAATGTATTGTGCGACGCGCTCATCTGCCTGTTTCTTGGCTGTAGCGGCATCCTTCGCGGCCACGTTAACTTCAATCGCAAGAGTGGCAATGTCTGGCACCGCATCCACACTTGCCGTACCGGAGGTGACAATATGCGGTCCATCCGGCAATTCGTTAGCCTGCGCTGCCATCCCGCTAATACCCATTAATGCCGCCAGGGCGATAATTTTGAACTTCACGTTAGTCTCTCCGTGTTAATTGACTTGCCCAAAATTCAGGACCTCTGGAGGCAAGCTTAGCGCCTCTGTTTTATTTTTCCATCAGATAGCGCCTAACTGAACAAGGCTTGTGCATGAGCAATACCGTCTCTCGCCAGCTGCAAGGCTATAAACCACATGACACATCCCACTACCAGATTGATAATGCGCTGTGATTTTGCCGTGCGCAGGCGCGGTGCCAGCCAGGCTGCGAGAATAGCCAGACCAAAGAACCACAGGAAAGAGGCGCTAATTGTCCCGAGCGCAAACCAACGTTTTGGTTCGACGTCAAGCTGCCCGCCAAGGCTGCCCAGTACAACAAAAGTATCCAGGTAAACATGCGGATTCAGCCAGGTCACTGCCAACATGGTGGCGATAATTTTCCATCTGCCTTGCTTCAGGACTTCGGCACTAGCTAACTCAATATTACTACTCATCGCTGTTTTAAAAGCGCCAAAACCATACCACAGCAAGAAGACTACGCCGCCCCAGGTGACCAGCGCCAGCAACCACGGCGACTGCATCAATAACGCGCTACCACCAAAAATCCCCGCGCAAATCAGGACCAAATCGCTGATAGCGCAAAGTAAGGCAATCATAATGTGGTACTGACGACGAATGCCCTGATTCATCACAAAAGCATTTTGTGGGCCGAGCGGCAGAATCATAGCTGCCCCAAGAGCAAGACCTTGAAAGTAATAAGAAAACACGTTGGATATTCCGAATTAAGTATCTGATGCAGAGACTATATCGCGGGATTGTTATTAGCGGAAATTGATAATATTAATTGGCAATCAGAATAACTAATAAGAGAGAGGCCAGAGAGTATTATCTGGCCTCAGCGTTGATTACGCAGCTTTGTCTTCTTTCACCCGCTTAAAGTTCACATCCATTTGCGGGTACGGGAAGCTGATACCGGCGGCATCAAATTCACGTTTAATACGCTCCAGCACATCCCAGTACACGTTTTGCAGATCGCCGCTGTTGCTCCAGACGCGGACCACGAAATTAATCGACGATGCACCAAGTTCGTTCAGGCGCACAGTCATTTCGCGATCTTTCAAAATGCGATCTTCAGACTGGATAATATTGGTCAGGATCTGCTTAACCTGATCGATATCGGAATCATACGCCACGCCAATAATAAATTCGTTACGGCGAACTGGCTCGCGGGAGAAGTTAATAATATTTCCGGCAATAATTTTACCGTTCGGAATAACGATAATTTTACCGTCTGCAGTACGCATGGTGGTGGAGAAAATCTGCACACTCAGCACAGTACCGGCTACGCCGCCGAGGTCAACATATTCTCCGGCACGGAACGGGCGGAACATGACAAGTAACACGCCAGCGGCCAGGTTAGAAAGTGACCCCTGCAAAGCCAGACCAACAGCTAAGCCTGCGGCACCGAGTACAGCAATGACTGACGCTGTTTGTACACCCACGCGTCCCAGGGCAGCGATTAGCGTAAAGGCGATAATACCGTAACGGACTAATGCAGAAAGAAAATCAGCAACAGTGGCATCGATTTTACGGGAGATCATCAGGCGATTCACCGCGTTGGAAATCATCCGCGCGATAATCAAACCAACGATGATGATCGCGAGTGCCGCCACGATGTTTACTGCATAACTTAGCAGCAGCGCCTGGTTAGCTACCAGCCAGCTTCCCGCGCCGTTTATGCTATCGACAACATTCAAATCTTCCATTCAATATTCCTTTTCAACTGACTCAAAATGGAGAAATACACTCCGCCGCCTTATGACGGGCAGTCTGACAAGGGTAAACAATAAAGCATAATTTTGCCAAATAGATCACAGATTTCTCATCTGAATCACCTTGCTTTTGGCGAAAAAATCCCCGCAGAGCGGGGCTCAGACAGATATCAATGTGCGCTTTGTCATGCCGGATGCGGCGTGAACGCCTTATCTGGCCTACAAAAACCTGCAAATTCAATATATTGCAGGATACGTGTAGGCCTGATAAGCGTAGCGCATCAGGCAATTTTGCTTTTGGCGAAAAAAAGACCCGCAGAGCGGGCCTTGAGATAAGCAGAAAGGAATATCTTACAGAACGTCGATCGCGTTCAGTTCCTGGAATGCTTTTTCCAGACGAGCAATCATCGAAGTCTGACCGGCACGCAGCCATACGCGCGGATCGTAGTATTTCTTGTTCGGCTGATCTTCGCCTTTCGGGTTACCCAGCTGACCCTGCAGATAAGCTTCGTTCGCTTTGTAGTAGTTCAGAACGCCTTCCCAGGTTGCCCATTGGGTATCGGTATCGATGTTCATTTTTACTACGCCGTAGCTTACGGAGTCTTTGATTTCCTGAGCAGTAGAACCGGAACCACCGTGGAATACGAAGTTCAGGCTGTTGTGCGGCAGGTTGTGTTTCTTGGAAACATATTCCTGAGAATCACGCAGGATGGTCGGAGTCAGAACCACGTTACCCGGCTTGTAAACACCGTGTACGTTACCGAAGGACGCTGCGATGGTGAAACGCGGGCTGATTTTGCTCAGTTCGGTGTATGCGTAATCAACGTCTTCCGGCTGGGTGTACAGTGCAGAAGCGTCCATGTGGCTGTTGTCCACGCCGTCTTCTTCACCACCGGTGCAACCCAGTTCGATTTCCAGAGTCATGCCGATTTTGGACATACGCTCCAGGTATTTAGAGCAGATTTCGATGTTCTCTTGCAGAGATTCTTCAGACAGGTCGATCATGTGAGAAGAGAACAGCGGCTTGCCGGTAGCTGCGAAGTGTTTTTCACCCGCGTCCAGCAGACCGTCGATCCACGGCAGCAGTTTCTTCGCGCAGTGGTCAGTGTGCAGGATAACCGGAACACCATAATGTTCAGCCATCTGGTGAACGTGATGCGCACCAGAGATCGCGCCCAGGATAGCAGCACCCTGCGGAACGTCAGATTTCACGCCTTTACCAGCGATAAAGGAAGCACCACCGTTGGAGAACTGAACGATAACCGGCGCTTTAACTTTAGCAGCAGTTTCCAGTACGGCGTTGATGGAGTCAGTACCGACGCAGTTTACTGCTGGCAGTGCGAAGTTGTTTTCTTTTGCTACCTGGAAAACTTTCTGTACGTCATCACCAGTGATTACGCCAGGTTTTACGAAATCAAAAATCTTAGACATGTCTCTTGTCCTGTATCGTCGGGCCTTATACTCATCATACTTCAAGTTGCATGTGCTGCGTCTGCGTTCGCTCACCCCAGTCACTTACTTATGTAAGCTCCTGGGGATTCACTCTCTTGTCGCCTTCCTGCAACTCGAATTATTTAGAGTATGAAAAAATGCGTGCTCTAAAAGCGCGCTGAAACAAGGGCAGGTTTCCCTGCCCTGTGATTTTTTACTTCTTAGCGCGCTCTTCGAGCATCGCTACTGCAGGCAGTACTTTACCTTCCACGAATTCGAGGAATGCGCCGCCGCCAGTGGAGATGTAGGAGATTTTGTCAGCAATGCCGAACAGGTCGATTGCTGCCAGAGTGTCGCCGCCGCCAGCGATGGAGAACGCTTCGCTGTCTGCGATAGCGTTAGCCACGATTTCAGTACCTTTGCGGAAGTTCGGGAATTCGAACACGCCAACCGGACCGTTCCACAGAATGGTTTTCGCATTCTTCAGGATTTCAGCCAGTTCCTGAGCGGAAGCATCACCGATATCCAGGATCTGCTCGTCAGCTTTCACATCGTTAACAGATTTCAGGGTAGCCGGTGCAGTTTCAGAGAACTCGGTTGCTACGCGAACATCAGACGGAACCGGGATGTTGCAGGTGGTCAGCAGACGTTTAGCTTCGTCAACCAGGTCAGCTTCGTACAGGGATTTACCCACATCGTGGCCTTGTGCCGCGATAAAGGTGTTAGCGATACCACCACCAACAATCAGCTGGTCAGCGATTTTAGACAGGGAGTCCAGAACGGTCAGTTTGGTAGATACTTTAGAACCACCAACGATAGCCACCATCGGGCGAGCAGGTTCTTTCAGTGCTTTACCCAGCGCGTCCAGTTCAGCTGCCAGCAGCGGGCCTGCGCACGCAACGTCAGCGAATTTACCGATACCGTGAGTAGAAGCCTGCGCGCGGTGAGCAGTACCGAATGCGTCCATTACGAACACGTCACACAGTGCAGCGTATTTTTTGGACAGGGTTTCGTCGTCTTTCTTCTCGCCTTTGTTGAAGCGAACGTTTTCCAGAACAACCAGTTCACCTTCAGCAACGTCAACGCCGTCGAGGTAATCTTTAACCAGACGAACCGGGTTAGACAGTTTGTCTTTCAGGTAGTTAACAACCGGCAGCAGAGAGAATTCTTCGTTGTACTCGCCTTCGGTAGGACGACCCAGGTGGGAAGTTACCATCACTTTTGCGCCTTGTTTCAGGGCCAGTTCGATGGTCGGCAGAGAAGCACGGATACGCGCGTCGCTGGTTACTTTCCCGTCTTTTACTGGTACGTTCAGATCCGCACGGATAAATACACGTTTCCCAGCAAGATCCAGATCGGTCATCTTAATTACAGACATGGTGAATCCTCTCGTTGATTCTAAAAGTTTTGCAGACGCTGCTTGCGTCTTACCTGAAAGCAACAGTAGCCATAGCTAACGTCGTGTCGAGCATTCGGTTAGCAAAGCCCCATTCGTTATCGCACCAGACCAACGTTTTGATCAGGTGTGCGCCACTGACCCGGGTTTGGGTGCCATCGACAATGGCACTGTGCGGATCGTGGTTAAAATCTACAGAGACCAACGGCAATTCCGTATAGTCAACTATACCATGAAATGCACCTTGTGCTGCTTTTTGCAGCAACAGGTTGACTTCATTGGCTTTTACAGGTTTCTTCACCGTCACGCTTAAATCGATTGCCGTCACATTTATGGTTGGCACACGTACCGCAATCGCTTCAAAGCGATCGTTAAATTGCGGAAAAAATCGTGTGATACCGGCGGCCAGTTTAGTATCGACCGGAATGATCGACTGGCTGGCTGCCCGGGTGCGACGCAGGTCAGGATGGTATGCATCAATAACCTGTTGATCGTGCATGGCGGAGTGAATTGTGGTCACTGTGCCGGACTCAATACCGTACGCATCATCTAACAATTTGATGACGGGAATTATGCAATTCGTGGTACAGGAAGCGTTAGAAACGATGCGGTGTTCCGCACGAAGTTGATCCTGATTGACGCCGTAAACAACGGTCGCGTCGAGATCGTTACTGCCAGGATGTGAAAAGAGCACTTTTTTGGCCCCGGCGGCAATATGCGCTTCGCCATGCTCGCGGGAGCCATATACGCCGGTGCAGTCGAGGACTACATCAACGCCAAGTTCACGCCAGGGGAGCGATTGCAGTGAACGTTCATGCAATACGCGGATGGCGTCATCACCAACAAAAAGTTGATCGCGTTCCTGTCGTACTTCCCATGCAAAACGGCCATGACTGGTGTCATATTTCAACAAATGCGCCATGCCCGCAGCATCCGCCAGTTCGTTGATTGCCACCACGGTAATTTCCGCACGGCGTCCTGATTCATACAAAGCACGAACCACATTACGCCCGATGCGACCGAAGCCATTTATCGCTACGCGTACGGTCATAGATCTCCTGCAAGGTTTTCCCTGAGCAAATTTGCCAGACAGAGTAATCCAGCAAATCGTCCGGGGAAACCTTACCTGTCGCAAACTGCGACTGATTGGTTAATTGTCGAACATTTAATCGACTGAAACGCTTCAGCTAGGATAAGCGAAACGTGGAATAAAAGGAATGATTGTCCAGTCAAAGAAAACAAATATCTGACTTACGTCACGTTTTCAGCCCCGCCCCTGTGGAATTTATTCCACTTTGCAGAATCACGAATAAGCGTAGCAAAATCTTTTCGTTGTGCCGTCACAAACCCTGACTTATATCAGAATATGACTGATGCAGCGTCGATATTATCCGCAATACGTCCGAGTTTCGGAGTACTCCAATGATGACATTGCCCTACCCATATTCTTCCTCCGCACGCTTTTACGCACTGCGCCTGCTCCCCGGGCAGGAAGTTTTTTCCCAGCTACACGCTTTTGCACAGCAGCAGCAACTTCATGCCGCCTGGATTGCAGGCTGTACCGGTAGCCTGACTGACGTCGCCTTGCGCTATGCCGGGCAAGAAGGCACCACGCTCCTGAACGGTACATTCGAAGTGATCTCACTAAACGGCACGCTGGAACAGAGTGGTGAGCATCTTCATCTCTGCGTTTCCGATCCACACGGCACGATGCTTGGCGGTCATATGATGCCCGGCTGTACCGTGCGGACCACGCTTGAACTAGTGATCGGTAGCCTTGAGGAACTGGCGTTTAGCCGCCAACCTTGCGCGCTTTCTGGTTACGACGAGTTGCATATTTCCCCCGTTAAATAACTACTTTCAGAGAGGTTTTCTTATGGCGCGTAGCCACTTTTCCAGTCAGGCACTGGTGTTGATCGTTATATCTATCGCCATCAATATGATCGGCGGGCAACTGGCCAGCATGGTCAAATTACCTATATTTCTCGACTCCATCGGCACCCTTATTAGCGCGGTACTGCTTGGTCCGGTGATCGGGATGCTAACCGGCTTACTGACCAATTTACTCTGGGGATTGCTGACCGACCCGATCGCCGCCGCATTTGCCCCCGTCGCGATGGTCATCGGCCTGGTCGCCGGTTGGCTGGCGCGAGCGGGTTGGTTTCGCACCCTGCCAAAAGTCGTTGTCAGCGGCGTGATTATTACGCTTGCGGTAACGGTCGTCGCTGTACCGCTGCGTACTGCGCTGTTCGGCGGTGTCACCGGTAGCGGAGCCGATTTGTTCGTTGCCTGGATGCACTCTATGGGGCAAAACCTGGTGGAGTCGGTGGCGATTACGGTGATAGGCGCGAACCTGGTCGATAAAATTCTTACAGCGGTGATTGTCTGGCTTTTACTGCGCCAGCTGCCGATTCGCACCACGCGCCATTTTCCGGCAATGGCTGCCGTGCGCTAAATGCATCCATTTACCTCATTAACACTATGGGCATTGGCGGCCTGCACCACGCTTATCCTGCCCGCGCAGACCATTTTGCCGATCTATAGCGCGGCGACCTTTTTTTGCCTTATTGCGCTAAAGGCCACGCGGCGGCGGGCAAAATATGTCGTCTGGCTGATGTTCTCGCTGGGAGCCGGGCTGTGGCTGGTACACGGTGGCTGGCTAACAGAATGGCTAAGCGGCACGCCGCGTTCGCCAGAACGGTGGTCGCATGCTATTACGCTCTGGTTGCGGATTCTGGCGATTGTTTCAACCTCACAGTTGTGGATGCAGTACGTCCCCGTGCAATGTTTGATCCGCGCTCTGTTTGCTTCTCGCCTGCCGCCAGGCGTCGCTTATCTGTTTGCCGGGCCGTTATTGGTCGTTGAGCAGTTAAAACGGCAATTAGCGATTATTCATGAAGCGCAGCGTGCCCGCGGCGTGCCGCTGGATGAGGGCTGGTATCAGCGTTTACGTGCGATGCCCGCGTTAATTATTCCGCTAACACACAATGCGCTTAACGATCTGGCTGTCCGTGGTGCGGCGCTGGATATGCGGGCATTTCGGATCCACAACCGACGAACAACGTTGTGGGCACCAGCCGATAGCACCCTACAACGCGTAGCGCGTTACACCATGATCTTGCTGATGCTGACAGAATTCGGAGCGTGGATATGGTTACGTTAGAACAGTTCCGTTATTGCCCGACACACTCAACGCATCCTCCGTTCTGTTATGACTTTCACTATGTCAAACCGGGGATGGTCGCCATCTTTGGTGACAACGGCAGTGGCAAAAGTACGCTGGCACAGCTGATGGCGGGCTGGTATCCGGACTTTCTGCCAGGAGAGATAACAGGCACGGGGACGCTCCTCGGTACGCCCATTGGGCATCTCCCGCTTAATGAACAATCCGCCACCATCCAGCTCGTCCAGCAATCGCCCTATTTGCAGCTCTCCGGCTGTACCTTTAGCGTGGAAGAAGAAGTTGCCTTTGGGCCAGAAAATCTGTGTCTTGCTGAAGCAGAGATTATGGCGCGGATTGATGCCGCCCTGACTCTGACCGAGTGCCAGCCGTTGCGCCATCGTCACCCGGCAACACTCTCCGGTGGAGAGACACAGCGCGTGGTCATCGCCTGCGCCATCGCGATGCAGCCAAAGCTCTTAATTCTTGATGAAGCCTTTAGCCGCCTGACTCCGCAGGCCAGCGAAATGCTGTTGCAGCGCTTACAACACTGGGCGTTTGAACGTGGTTCGCTGATTATTCTTTTTGAACGTCATCGCACACCTTTCCTGAACTACTGCCAGCAAGCGTGGCAATTGCAAAACGGAGCGCTCCAGCCACTATGTTAACGTTAAATAAGATATCTTATCGCTGGCCTGGCGCGGCAACGGATTGTCTTTGCGACATTTCTCTGCAACTCAAACAAGGTGAATGGTTGGCGCTGACCGGCGACAATGGCGCGGGAAAATCGACGCTGTTACGAGTAATGGCAGGTCTTCTTACGCCCACAGCCGGTACGGTTATGCTGCAACAACAGGCGATGAAAAACCTGAAAAACCGCCAGCGCGCGGCAAAGGTTGGCGTACTGTTTCAGGAAGCGGAAAACCAACTTTTTCACAGCACCGTCGCTGACGAGATCGCATTTGGTTTGAAACTGCAAAAATGCCCGGCGGATGAAATCACTCAACGTACCCATGCTGCCCTGCAATGTTGTCAGTTAGCAGACACTGCCAACTCGCACCCGTTGGATCTGCATAGTGCGCAGCGACGGATGGTCGCCGTCGCCTGCCTGGAAGCACTCTCTCCGCCACTATTGCTGCTGGACGAGCCGAGTCGGGATTTTGACGAAAATTGGTTGAGCGTGTTTGAAAGCTGGCTGGAGAAGTGCGGCCAGCGAGGCACGAGCGTCGTAGCAATCAGTCATGACGCCGCATTTACCCGGCGTCATTTCTCTCGTGTGGTGCGACTGGAAGATGGTCTAATCAGGAACGTTAATCCACCAGACGATATTCACCCGTAGCGGTCATCATTAAGGTCAAATTTGCAGGCAGACTCTCTTCCAGCACCCGGCGAACATTCGGCCCGTCGGTACGGTCATAAAAAGCTTCTGCGTCTGCCAGCGATACCCCTCCCGCCAGCTTGCGCCCTACCAGTCGTTCCCGCAACGCAGTAGCTGGCGCGTTGATAAAGATCGAGAAATCACAAAATTGCGCAAGCTGGCACCACTTCTCGTCGTCCAGCAACAACCAGTTTCCTTCGACGATGACGAGTGGTGCGGTAACGTGCAACGCATCTTCAACAGGATCATGCTTTTGTCGATCATACTGCGGCCACGTACAATCCCCTTCCACTACCTGGCACAGATTTTCCGCCAGTTTCGCAACGTCAAATGTCTCTGGTGCGCCTTTGAAGGGGCGCAATTGATGCGCATCCAGCCAGCTATTGTAATGGTGAAAACCATCCATCGGGAGCGTCTGGATAGCGGGTAATTCAGGGTCTTGTTGCGCGAGATATTCCCAGAAGGTAGTTAAGGTAGATTTACCCGTCCCCGGCGGAGCGCAAAGAAAAACCACCGTACGTCGCTGCGGACTTACCGTCTGTAAGGCCGCCAGCATACGCAGCAACGGTTTATGCACGCGTTCTATCTCTTCATCATGGTACTGCGCTTGCACGTTCAGCCCATTCACCGTTAATTCAATTTTCACGGCGTTAATTCCTTTAAGGTGGTCGTTACTGCCAGCGTCAGCGCCGTTTTGACCATTCCGCTAAAACGCGCCTCTGACCAGACGGCGAAATCGGCGAACTTCATCGCTTTTAACGCGTCATAGAGCGTCGCATTGCAGGTTATGCTATTGACGTTGCTGATAAAATCCCAGGTCATGTCATCGGCAAATCCGGGCGTTTCATCCTGTTCGTTCAGGTAATGCCAGTACTGGGAAAAGTGCGTGATATCGGCATACAGCCATTTATCCATTTTCCCCAGCGCATAAATCAAACGCAGCGCAACATCAATATCGTCAAGCGGGCCGCTTTGGGCGAGTAACGGCTTCACTGCATATTCGACGATCTCTTCATCGTTATCGACAAACAGCGACGGCAGAAACTGGCGTATCCCCTGGAGCAAAATAGAATGCGCAGTTTTCATAAATGAAAATAAATTGTCCTGTGCATCCAGTTGCTCAAGCACATCATCTTCTGTCAGCGTCGCCATTGGTCTTCCGATAGATCACCATCAATGCAGGGAGTCTATTATATTACACGTTTGGTCCGCGCCGCCGATCAGTAATGTCTGCGTCCGCACCCCATTCGCCGTCTGTTGGATACCGTTCACCAACTCGCCGCCCGTCACGCCCGTAGCGCTAAAGAGGATATCGTTCCCCCTCACCAGTTCATCGAGCGAGTACACACGGTTAACGTCAACGCCCATTGCCTTACAACGCTTGCGCTCCTGCTCTGCAATCTGCCGATTTTCCGTGTAATCCCCTTTAGCCTGACAAAAGTCAATCAGCTCGGCCTGCATATCCCCACCTAATGCTTTAACGGCACAGGCAGAAATCACGCCTTCTGGCGCACCGCCGATGGTGTACATCACGTCGTAAGGATTATCCTGCCAGCAGGTCAGCACGCTGGCGGCGACATCGCCATCCGGCAGAGCGAAAACCTTCACGCCCAGCTGTGTTGCTTCTTCAATCGCGGCACTCAGGCGCGGTTTATCCAGCGTAACCATGCGCAGCTTGTCCAGCGGTTTACCTAACGCCCGCGCCACGTTACGCAAGTTGTCCGCCAGAGGCAAAGACAGATCAATCGCCCCGGCAGCCAGTCGATTAACAACCAGCTTTTTCATATACATATCGGGCGCATGTAACAGGCTATCTCGAGGGGCGAAAGCCATGACCGCCAGCGCATTGCTCTGCCCCATCGCTACCATCCGCGTGCCTTCAATCGGGTCAACCGCGATATCGACTTCTGGCCCATCGCCTTTGCCCACCTCTTCGCCAATCCACAGCATCGGCGCATGGTCAATTTCTCCTTCGCCGATAACCACTCGTCCACGAAAAGCGACGTCGTTTAATGCCTGGCGCATCGCGGTGACCGCCAGGCCATCAATTTTATTTTTGTCGCCACATCCGGTTTGCGGCCAGGCAGCCAACGCTGCCTGTTCCGTAACGCGAAATAATGGCCACGCCAGGGACATCATTGCGCGGCCTCCCCGATATCAACGCCAAATTGTGCCAGCAGATATTTCTCGGCCTGTTCATTCCAGATGCCGTGCGTTTCCTCAACCAGCCGCGCCAACTCTTTAAACAGCGGATCGGTTTTGCCTTTTTCGGCAAAATCGGCAATGGCAGTGAGCGGCATGGTCACGCCGTTATAAATGAGTTTTTTACCGCCAGGGATATCCGGCAGATTGAGCACGGTATCTGGCACCGCATCCAGCCCACCGATATGCGTGACCATAAAGGACGGCTGCAACTGCCCCGTGGCGCTTAACGCAATCGCCTCTTTCATGTCGTCCGTTGAACCGCCGGATGTACCGACTACGTGCGTGCTGTTGTAATGGACGTTGTAGAAATTAAACGGCACTTTGAAGTTTTTATCCGTCGGCCCGGCAAAGAAGTTCAGACAGCCATCTTCCGCCAGTAATTCGTCAGCCATCTCAACGACAGCAGGCACCGCCGCATAAACAAAAATGTCATCGAACCCGACATCTCCTGTCAGCGCCCGCAGCGTCTGGACCGGATCGCTCATCCCTTTGGTATTCACATACACCAGCTCAATGCCTTTACTGGCCGCCAGATCCACCGGCAGCAGCTTCTGCACCTGCGCCAGGCGTTTGTCGTCGATATCGACCACCACCACCCGTGACGGTTGTATGCCACCGTTAATGGCGTAATCGATAGCGCCAATGCCCATCGGACCCGCACACGCCAGCAGTGCAATATTGCCGCCAGGTTTGACGCCCATGCGATGCTCATAAACATATTGCGTGGTGTGATAATTGGCATGATAAGCACCAATAATGCAGCACATAGGCTCTGCCAGCGACGCCGCAGCAAAATAAGAGCCGTGATACGGTAATACGCAGCCCAAATTAATGGCGATTTCGGGAATAATCATATAGGTGGCGTTACCGCCAAAATATTCGTAGCTGTAGCCTGCTGAATATCCGCTTGGTAACCCCATCGCCGGTTGCAATACAAAACGCTGGCCTTTTTTATATTTGCCAGTGAGATTTTTACCCACTTCGACAATAACCCCGGCACATTCATGCCCGGTAATGACCGGATGATTTTCTAAATCGTCGGGTACGCGTTTATGTTCACTACCGAGTAACGCCGCTTTCCAGGTCGATAAACAGACGCTGTCAGAAATTACACTCACTAACAGTTCATTATCGGTAATTTCTGGCAGTTCAAATTCGCGCAGACGGACATCCCGCTTGCCATAAATAGCAGCAACTTTGGTTTTCATTTTTACCTCTGTAAGCAGTGTTTATGTTCGGCGGTTAATTGATTAAATAAAGTGTCGAGTTTTGGATCGCCAATATAGTTATTAATCAATATCAGCGGTTTATCCGTAACACGTTTCACGCGCCCTTCCAGACTGGCATGAGTAACGACGATATCGGCATCCGCAGGCACGTTTTCTATCGCGTAATGTTTTACTTCTATTGCCAGCCCCGCTTTTTCCAGGCGTTTACGGAAGGTGGTCGCGCCCATCGCACTGGAGCCCATCCCCGCATCGCAAACAAAGGCGATACGCTTAACCCTGCTTAACGAGAATGCACCCTCTTGTTTCATCGCCTTAACCGCATTGGCTGACTGAGCAAACTCATCTTCGCTCTCCGTTTCCACCGTTTTTTCCATCTTCAGTATCAGCGAAGTAATAGCAAAGGACACCAGGGTACCTACCGTAACACCGGCAATTGTCGCCAGGAACGAGCCTTTCGGCGTCAGTGCCAGGTAAGCAAAGATAGACCCCGGACTTGGGCCAGCCACCAGACCACCGTCCAGTAAGTTAAACATCCAGGTACCAGACATACCGCCCGCAATCATGGCAATAATAGTCAGCGGCTTCATCAGCACATATGGGAAATACAGTTCGTGGATCCCACCGAGGAAGTGAATAATCATCGCCCCGGGCGCAGAACGTTTACTCATCCCTTTACCAAACAAGGTAAACGCCAGCAGCAGCCCCAGGCCCGGACCTGGGTTAGAGGCCACCATAAAGAAGATGGATTTACCGTTAACCGAAGCCTGTTGCATTCCCAGCGGATAATAGACGCCCTGATCGATCGCATTATTAAGGAAAAGCACTTTCGCCGGTTCATTGATGACTGACAGCAGAGGCAGATAACCCGCATGTACCAGCGCCTCGATACACTCTTTGACGAAAGTATTGGCAATTAACACCGCCGGGCCGATCACTTCAAAACCCAGCAGACAAAGGAGCATCCCCGCGATACCTAATGAGAAGTTATTGATAACCATCTCAAAACCGGCAGGTATGCGTTTTTCCAGTGCCTTATCGACATATTTTATGACCAACCCACCGAGCGGCCCCATGATCATTGAGCCAAGGAACATCGGGATCTCTGCGCCAACGATCACACCAATAGTACCTATTCCGCCCATGACCGCCCCGCGTTTACCGCCGACCAGATGACCACCAGTAGAACCAATCATCACGGGCAATAAATAGGTAATCATCGGGCCGACAATTTTGGCGAAATGTTCATTCGGCAGCCAACCGGTGGGAATAAATAACGCAGTTATGAAGCCCCAGGCAATAAAAGCACCAATATTGGGGATGACCATTGCAGTCAAAAAGCCCCCAAAAGCCTGGACCTTTGCACGAGCAGACTTGTTTTCCATAATATTATCCTGTAGAGGAGAGAGTAATTATCCGCGGCTGATAATGTCCGCTAATTGTTTTTCTGATGATGCTGTTAAGAGTTGTTCGAGTATTTCTTCTTCGCACAGTAATTCACTTAACGCCTGAATAGCGCCAATGTGCGAATCGGCATCGGCAGCAGAGAGTCCGATGAGTAATTTAATTGGTTCGTCATTCCCCGGAAAATAAACACCTTGTTCAAGTAATGTCAAAGACATCCCGGTTTTAAGCGCCCCACATTCCGGTCGCGCATGAGGCATTGCCACGCCTGGTGCGAGAATATAATAAGGGCCATTGTTAATGGTGGAATCTTTAATTGCCTGAATGTAATTCTCGCTGATATAGTTTTTATCCAGCAATGATACCATCGAGAAATCGATAGCTTCCTGCCAATCTTTTGCTGAATGTATAACTGAGATTGATGATTCTGGAAAATAATCACTAAGCCGCATAAATTATCCTTACTTTATTTTTAGGGTACCGTCCGGCGGTAAAAATAAAATACTCGTGCGGTTTAATGAAAGCAATTGAGC
>NZ_SJWV01000029.1:0-33611 GCF_004352695.1 Escherichia sp. KCJ4928 | reverse complement strand
TTATAAAAATGATAATCAAAAAACAGCCCCCCTATTTCTGACACCTACAGATGGCAAGAAATAGCGCCTGCCAGGCGTCTTTTCCGGCCATTGTCGCAGCGCTGTAACGCGTAAAATAGTGCTTTCTCTTACTCTTCTGGCTGGACCATGAGACTTCTGATTCTGACTCTTTCATTAATAACGCTGGCGGGGTGTACGGTTACTCGCCAGGCCCATGTGAGCGAAGTTGACGCGGCAACAGGTATTGTACGGTTAGTTTATGACCAGGCTTTTTTGCAGCATGCCCATACCGATCGTTATGTCAGTCGCGGGATCGCCGATCGCGCATGCCAGCAGGAAGGCTATACCCACGCGGTCCCCTTTGGTCAGCCAGTAGGCAACTGTAGCCTTTTTGCGGGTTCCTTATGTTTGAATACGGAATTCACTTTGTCATATCAGTGCCATCATTCCGCCTTCCCTGTCTTTCTCTAAATATTTTAATCAGCGAGGGGATCTTCGCTGATTAAAGAAATAGCGGTAATGCGTTTTATTCCCATTCGTATTTTTAATAATTGAAGTTTATATTTTACCTTTTGCAAATAATAAAATAACAAATTATAGTGACGCCACAGCAACAAATATAACCTTTGTGGAGCACTATCATGCTGAAACCAGAAATGATTGAAAAACTTAATGAGCAGATGAACCTGGAACTGTACTCTTCACTGCTTTATCAGCAAATGAGCGCCTGGTGCAGCTATCATACCTTCGAAGGTGCTGCCGCGTTCCTGCGCCGTCACGCCCAGGAAGAGATGACGCATATGCAGCGTCTGTTTGATTACCTGACTGATACCGGCAATTTACCGCGTATTAATACCGTTGAATCTCCGTTTGCTGAATATTCCTCACTTGATGAATTATTCCAGGAAACCTATAAACACGAACAATTAATCACCCAGAAAATTAACGAACTGGCTCATGCTGCAATGACCAATCAGGACTACCCAACATTTAATTTCCTGCAATGGTATGTTTCTGAGCAGCATGAAGAAGAGAAACTGTTCAAATCGATTATTGATAAATTAAGCCTGGCAGGCAAAAGCGGCGAAGGTCTGTATTTTATCGACAAAGAACTCTCTACCCTCGACACACAAAACTAATGCTCTCCGGCGGCAGGTTTACTGCCGCCGTTTCAAATCAGTGACGGCAAATCTTACTCTGATCGGTCGAAAAACCGTCTTCCGAAGGTATAAATTTGCCTTTTGCTGCCAGAAACGCTACCAGCTCTCCCGCAGTCATCCCTTCTGCCGAGCAGGTGTGAAAACGTGCCTGTTCACCAAAACGCGCTTTAATCGCAGCTTCCAGACTGGCATGCGTATATTGCTCGCCTGATTCAATCATCATATTTAACACTTCATGACCGTGAATAGAGTCCATCGTTCCTCCTCAAAAAAAAGCCTAGCGTAGCGATTACCGCTTATGAAGACTTTGCGCCAGCGCAGGACTGAATGCTTTTATTGTACATTTATATTTACACCATATGTAACGTCGGTTTGACGAAGCAGCCGTTATGCCTTAACCTGCGCCGCAGATATCACTCATAAAGATCGTCAGGACAGAAGAAAGCGTGAAAAACAGAACCCTGGGAAGTGTTTTTATCGTGGCGGGAACCACAATTGGCGCAGGCATGCTGGCAATGCCGCTGGCTGCGGCAGGTGTTGGTTTTAGCGTCACGTTAATCTTGTTGATTGGGCTTTGGGCGTTGATGTGCTACACGGCGCTATTACTGCTGGAGGTGTACCAGCATGTTCCGGCAGATACCGGTCTTGGCACGCTGGCAAAACGCTATCTGGGACGCTACGGTCAATGGCTGACGGGCTTCAGTATGATGTTCTTAATGTATGCTCTGACTGCGGCATACATCAGCGGTGCCGGTGAATTGTTGGCCTCCAGCATCAGCGACTGGACAGGTATTTCTATGTCGGCAACCGCTGGCGTGCTGTTGTTCACTTTTGTTGCCGGTGGCGTGGTTTGTGTCGGAACTTCACTGGTCGATTTATTTAACCGTTTTCTGTTCAGCGCCAAGATTATTTTTCTGGTGGTAATGCTGGTACTACTGCTGCCGCATATTCACAAAGTGAATCTTTTAACCCTGCCGTTGCAACAGGGGCTGGCTCTGTCTGCAATCCCGGTGATTTTTACGTCGTTTGGTTTTCACGGTAGCGTGCCGAGTATTGTCAGCTATATGGATGGCAACATTCGTAAGCTACGCTGGGTGTTTATAATCGGTAGTGCGATCCCCCTGGTGGCATATATTTTCTGGCAGGTGGCGACGCTTGGCAGCATTGATTCAACAACCTTTATGGGATTGCTGGCTAATCATGCTGGATTAAACGGGCTGTTACAGGCGTTACGCGAAATGGTGGCCTCTCCGCATGTTGAGCTGGCAGTGCATTTATTTGCTGATTTAGCCCTCGCCACGTCATTTCTCGGCGTTGCGTTAGGCTTATTTGATTATCTGGCTGATTTATTTCAGCGTTCAAATACCGTTGGTGGACGGTTGCAAACTGGTGCAATTACGTTTCTGCCGCCGTTGGCGTTTGCACTGTTTTATCCACGAGGATTTGTGATGGCGCTGGGTTACGCCGGTGTGGCGCTGGCGGTACTGGCATTGATTATCCCTTCGCTGTTGACCTGGCAAAGCAGAAAGCACAATCCTCAGGCGGGTTACCGGGTCAAAGGTGGTCGTCCGGCGCTGGTGGTGGTGTTTCTCTGTGGTATTGCTGTGATTGGCGTGCAATTTTTGATTGCGGCAGGGTTGTTACCAGAAGTGGGGTGATCAGATAGCCTCAAATTCCTTATTGGGTGCCAGAATTAACGCTGACACCCAATTTGGCCTCTTAATGCAGGCAGCACTGCTTAAATTTCTTACCACTACCGCACGGGCAAGGATCGTTACGCCCCGGTTTCTCTTCTGCTTTGATCGGTTGCTGAACAGCTTTTTCCTGCGGATGCGCCATCCAGTACGCATGTAGATCAAGCGCCGCCAGTCGAATGGCATCTACGCTCTCTTCAAACGCTTCTGGCGACATCTTTTCTACCCGCTCGAAGTTTTCCTCAGTACCGTGCAGCGCAATCGCCTCCAGCGCTGGTTTTAACGAATCGGGCAACGTTGACCAGTCAGAAAGTGCCACGCCCCGCATATAGCCAAAGCACCACTCCTCAACAATCGTCAGCTCGCTGCCATCAACTTCTCGCAAGCCGAATAACGGCTCAAACTGCTCCGGGAATTCGTTCAGACGCTCTGCGGTATCGGCCATATGTTGAAAAGCCAGATTCATAAAGCGCGTCATCTCTTTCTCTGACGCCCAGCGCGGCACATAGTCAGCCCCACCCCACACGGCAACCAGCCACTGTTCCGGTTCAATCTCTTGCGGAGAACTCAACACCGCCGTCAATAAACCGTCCAGCTCCGCCACATCAAGGATGGCGTGGTCAGTGTTGTATTTGGTCAGAATATCGTCCAGCCATTCCAACTCACTTTCGTTTAACGGTCCCGTTTTCATACGCTTTTCCTTGTGGATCTCAACTCGCCAGCACCTATCTTACATGCCGGTCCGTATCAGAGATACTTTTTGAGTGGCTTTGCTGGTGATTAAAAATTAGGGAGGGTGTAACGACAAGTTGCAGGCACAAAAAAACCACCCGAAGGTGGTTTCACGACACTGCTTATTGCTTTGATTTTATTCTTATCTTTCCCATGGTACCCGGAGCGGGACTTGAACCCGCACAGCGCGAACGCCGAGGGATTTTAAATCCCTTGTGTCTACCGATTCCACCATCCGGGCTCGGGAAGAAAGTGGAGGCGCGTTCCGGAGTCGAACCGGACTAGACGGATTTGCAATCCGCTACATAACCGCTTTGTTAACGCGCCAAATTCTTCAGGCCTTTCAGCCAGACATCCGCTTGACGCCGATGTCTTTTAAACTGGAGCGGGAAACGAGACTCGAACTCGCGACCCCGACCTTGGCAAGGTCGTGCTCTACCAACTGAGCTATTCCCGCATTCATCAAGCAATCAGTTAATCACTTGATTTTATTATCGTCTGGCAATCAGTGCCGCCGTTCGATGCGTTGCATTCTACTTACCTGGCGCGATGAGTCAACGATATTTTTCACCACTTTTGATCGTTTGCTGAAAATTACGCCGAAACGATCACTGATCAAGCAAATCTGCACGCGCAGCGCTCAAATATTGCAACATTGACCACAGAGTCAGTACCGCAGCCACAAAGAAAAGTGCAATACCGGCGTACTCAACCCAAATGTTCGGACGCCACAGCAGCCATGCCAACGCCACCATCTGGGCAGTGGTTTTCACTTTCCCAATCCAGGAGACGGCCACGCTACTGCGTTTACCCAACTCCGCCATCCATTCGCGTAGCGCAGAAATAATAATTTCACGGGCGATCATCGTTGCCGCCGGTAATGTCACCCACCAGCTGTGATAATGCTCGGTTACCAGCACCATGGCGATAGCCACGAGAACTTTATCTGCCACAGGGTCAAGGAAAGCACCAAACCGGGTACTCTGGTTCCAGCGGCGTGCCAGAAAACCATCGAACCAGTCAGTCACCGCCGCGACGCAGAAAATGAGCGCGGCGGCAAACGGCGACCAGGTGACAGGCAGATAAAAGACCAATACAAAGAATGGGATAAGGATGACACGGAACAGTGTAAGCAACGTAGGGATATTAAATTGCATAATGACGGGTAACTATCTGTTGTCAGTAAGATTACCCCTATGTTGCTACAGAGACATCAATGTTTCAACGACCAGAAGATCTTTTCTGCCAGACCTTGCGAAATACCCGGCACTTTTGCAATTTCCTCGACGCTGGCGTTACGTAAACCTTGCAAACCGCCCATATATTTCAACAACATTTGCCGACGTTTTGGCCCGACGCCTTCAATGGTTTCCAGGGAACTGGTATTTTTGACCTTCGCCCTTTTTTTACGGTGCCCGCCAATCGCGTGATCATGTGATTCATCGCGAATATGCTGGATAACATGCAGCGCGGGTGAATCTGGCGGCAAACTGAATCCCTCACCTTCCGGCTCAAAGAACAGTGTTTCCAGCCCAGCCTTACGATCTGCTCCTTTGGCAACGCCAAGTAGCAGTGGATGATTTTTATCCCATGAGACATCCAGTTCGGCGAAGACATTTTTCGCCTGCGCAAGCTGGCCTTTGCCGCCGTCGATAAGGATCACATCCGGGATCTTACTGTCGTCAATGGCTTTACCATAACGCCGACGCAGCACCTGATTCATCGCCGCATAATCATCGCCCGGCGTGATACCTGTAATGTTATAGCGCCGATACTCCGCACGCAGCGGGCCGTTAGCATCAAACACCACACAGGAAGCGACGGTTTGTTCGCCCATGGTATGGCTGATGTCAAAGCACTCCATCCGCTTCACTTCCGGCAATTTCAACACGCTGGCAAGCGCGGTCAGTCGCTGGTGAACGGTAGATTGCTGCGAAAGTTTGCTGGTTAAGGCCGTCGCCGCATTGGTGCGCGCGAGTTTCAGATAACGCGCCCTATCGCCGCGAGGTTTGGTTTGAACATTAATCTTGCGTCCCGCCAGTTCTGAAAGGGAATCGGCGAGCAGCGTTTTATCGCTAAGATTAAAATCGAGCAGGATCTCACCCGGTAAGGTGCGCATCTGGCTGCCTTGTAAATAGAACTGGCCTACGAAGGTTTCTACCACCTCGCTCAGTTCCGTACCGCCAGGCACTTTCGGGAAATAGCTGCGGCTGCCGAGCACTTTGCCCTGACGAATGAACAATACGTGGACACAAGCCATGCCCGCATCGAACGCCACACCAATAACGTCGAGGTCGTCGCCGGTATTGGAAACGAATTGTTTTTCGGTGACGCGTCGCACCGCCTGAATTTGGTCGCGAATACGTGCAGCTTCTTCAAACTCCAGATTCTGGCTGGCAGTTTCCATACGACTAATGAGTTGCGTAAGCACCTGATCATCTTTGCCAGACAAAAACAGGCGCACATACTCGACCTGCTGAGCGTATTCTTCTTCACTCACCAGTCCTTCAACGCACGGTCCCAGACAGCGCCCTATCTGGTATTGCAGACACGGACGCGAGCGATTGCGATAAACACTATTTTCGCACTGGCGAATGGGGAAAATCTTTTGCAGTAGCGCCAGTGTTTCACGTACGGCATAGCCATTCGGGAACGGGCCGAAATATTCACCTTTGGCATGCTTCGCACCACGATGCATCGCCAGACGCGGGTGGGTATCACCACTCAGGAAGATAAAAGGATATGATTTATCATCGCGTAGCAAAACGTTGTAACGCGGCTGATAGAGTTTGATGTAGTTGTGTTCCAGCAACAGCGCTTCGGTTTCTGTGTGAGTAACCGTTACATCAATTTGCTGGATCTGGGCGACCAGCGCTTCGGTTTTGCGCGAAGCGAGGTTGCTACGGAAATAGCTGGAAAGCCGTTTTTTCAGGTCTTTCGCTTTGCCGACATAGATAACCGTACCACCAGCATCGTACATGCGATAAACGCCTGGCTGGCTGGTTACGGTTTTTAAAAACGCTTTTGCGTCAAACTGATCACTCACTGACTTGATAATGTCTCCGCATTACACAGACCATGGCGAATTGCCAGGTGAGTCAGCTCAACATCGCCATGAATGTTTAGTTTACTGAACATACGATAGCGGTAGCTGTTCACCGTTTTCGGACTGAGATTGAGCTGTTCTGAGATCTCATTGACCTTCTGGCCCTTGGTGATCATCAGCATAATCTGCAATTCACGTTCAGACAAACTGGCAAATGGGCTTTCTGTTTTTTCTGGTTCGATCTGGCTTAACGCCATTTGTTGAGCGATGTCAGAAGCAATGTAACGCTGCCCTGAATAGACAGAACGAATCGCACTCACAACTTCCTGCGGAGCCGCGCCTTTGCTGAGGTAGCCCGCAGCACCGGCCTGCATGACTTTCGCTGGTAAAGGGTTTTCTGTATGGACGGTAAGCATGATGATTTTGACATCAGCTGTGGAACGCGCGATTTTACGCGTCGCCTCAAGACCGCCAATGCCCGGCATACTCATGTCCATTAGCACCACGTCAACGGCATTTGTCCGGCACCACTTAACGGCGTCTTCACCGCACGATGCCTCACCGACGACTTTTATACCCTTTATATCTTCCAGAATGCGTCGTATCCCTGCGCGCACCAGTTCGTGGTCATCAACAAGTAGAACGTTGATCAAAGGAATATCTCCAGAAATAGGGATAACGCTACTGATAGTTAGTCATTCGTATATTAGCGGTTTTTATTGCAACTTTGAAACGTTAAAAATGGTGGGTATTCGATTTTTCTCTCGTTTTTGTCAATTCGATTGTCCACAGTTATGGTCACGCCCATCACCAACGGCTTACCGGATCGTTTCACAGTAAGCCCTACGATGAAATGTGACAAAAATTGACTTTATTCAGCAAAAATGAAAATCAGCCCGCTGAATATGTAACATTAATTAACCCGAACAATACGGGCAAAAAACATTCATGATAAAAATATTTATTGGTCATTATATTAACGTATTTTATAGCACTGCCGATATCACGCTCAAAAAACAACCACTGCTATTTTTAGCAAAGCTTATGGTATACTCCGCCGCCTTAACATTTTTCACCGCAAATTTTCATTGCAACATGACGAGGAAAATAAATGAGTACGCCTGATTTTTCTACTGCCGAGAATAATCAAGAACTGGCAAATGAAGTCTCCTGCCTGAAAGCGATGCTGACGCTGATGCTGCAGGCGATGGGACAAGCTGACGCGGGCCGCGTGATGTTAAAGATGGAAAAACAGCTTGCGCTGATCGAAGACGAAACCCAGGCTGCAGTATTTTCCAAAACGGTTAAGCAAATTAAACAAGCCTACCGTCAGTAATATAAAACCGGCTGAGAGCGTGCCTTTCAGCCGGTTTTTGCATCTGGCACGCAGAAAGAAAAGCGATCAAATTAAGCCAGTAGCGGCCGCGTAACAGGCCACCTGGGTCTTATTTGGTGCATTGATTTTTTTCTGCATGTTTTTCTGATGGAAATTGACCGTATTCTCAGAGATTGACAAAATCATCGCTATCTCTGCTGATGTCTTCCCTTCCGCCGTCCATTTCAGAATTTCTTTTTCGCGCTTGCTGAAATTCATCTCTGGCGTCATCACTATTTCATCATTTAAACGCATCAGAGCCATCAGACTTTCGCGCACCAGTAACTGCATTTTTAATTGCAGTTCATCACTAAGAATGGGTATTTCGCGCGTGCTGCAACGGGAAAAGGACAAAAAGCCCAGCGCCCGATTTGGCAGCATTAAATACTGAGTGACACCGCGGCGTAAACCATGTGCGCGCGCGGCTTCCCATAACGGCTGTGCTTCGCTGAATAAGTCATCATTCCACATTAAATGGCCCTGACTAAAGTTTTCAGGGTTCAGCACCGGATCAATTGCGAGAAAGTTTTTTGCCTGATAATAACTAACCCACGCCTCAGGGTAATTGGTGTAGAAAGCCACTTTAGGTCGCGTGAATGGTACCGGGTGGCGAACACATAACGAATAGTAATCGTACTCCAGCTGCTGAGCCTGAAGCTCTATTTCATGGTAGACCTCTTCTGCGGCCTCCATCCTCTGAAAACGCAACAGCATCGTGCGACGCCAGCTGAAAAAATCCGTATCCTGCATAGTAAACCGCAACGCCCCTGAGAGTGAGTATCATTTATAATGATAATTCAAACTATCACATAAATAAGATTTATATATAATTTATATTATTCAGGCAATGAATTACTTTTGCAAGCCATCGCATTCTCTTATGTTATTAATGAGTTATGCTGATTTGTTAAGCAGTTTTATCACGCTTGAAATGGCGTCCCGCCCCGACAGGTGAATCGTCGGGGCTGATTTTTTCTTATTATTGCAGCAGAAACTTCTCGAGGAACTGGCGGGTGCGAGGCTGCTGGGGATCGGCAAATAACGCTTTTGCTGCCCCCTGCTCGACTATCCGCCCCTGGTCCATAAAAATCGCCCGGTCCGCAACATCCCGGGCAAAGCTCATTTCGTGCGTCACAATCACCATCGTGCGCTTTTCCTGCGCCAGCTGGCGGATTGTGTTCAGGACTTCGCCCACCAGCTCTGGATCCAGCGCTGACGTTGGCTCGTCAAACAAAATCACCTCAGGACGCATTGCCAGCGCACGCGCAATCGCAACACGCTGCTGTTGACCGCCAGACAAACGACGTGGATAGCTGGTTTCTTTACCGGCCAGCCCAACTTTCGCCAGCAGCTCGCGAGCGCGCGCCGTGGCCTCTTCTTTCGGTTCGCCTTTGACGATCACCGGCCCTTCAATAATGTTTTCCAGCACCGTACGATGCGGAAACAAATTAAAGTTCTGGAAGACAAACCCGACGTGCTGACGCAACTGGCGAATCAGCGATTTTTGCTGACTTAATGAACGTGCAGTATCAATAGTGATATCGCCAACGGTGATCGTTCCCGCTTCCGGTTGTTCCAGCAGATTTATGCTGCGTAGCAACGTGGTTTTGCCGGAACCACTCGGACCGATAATTGCCACCACTTCGCCAGGCTTTACCTCGAGGTCGATACCGTGCAGCACCGTCTGACCGTGAAATTTTTTCACCAGGTTCTTAACTTCAATGGCACTCATTTTGGTTCTCTCTCCTGGCGATTAAGTTGATTCTCAAAATGGTTCTGCAACGTCGATAATACTGTCGCCATGATCCAGTAGATGAGCGAAGCCGCCAGGTACATGGTGAACACCTCCAGCGTGCGCGAGGTAATCAACTGCGCTTGACGGAACAGCTCCGGCACCTGGATTGTCGCGGCCAGCGACGTATCTTTTACCAGGCTGATAAAGCTGTTCGACAGCGGCGGCAACGCCACCCGCGCCGCCTGTGGCAAAATCGCGCGACGCATGGTCTGCCACGGCGTCATACCAATACTGGCAGCGGCTTCCCACTGACCTTTATCAATAGAAGAAATGGCGGCGCGCAGCGTTTCGGCAGCATAGGCGGCAGTGTTCAGCGACAGACCAATCATTGCTGACGGAATGGGATCTAATTCGATACCAAACTGCGGCAGGCCGTAATAGATCATAAACAGTTGTGCGATGAGCGGTGTACCACGAAAAATAGAGATATAAAAACGCGCCAGCCAGCGCACGGGCCAGATTGGCGACAGACGCATCAGCGCGAGAATAAACCCTAGCAGTAAGCCAAAAAACATGCCGCCGATACTGAGTTGCAGGGTATACCCAGCCCCTTTCAACAGGAACGGCAAGGAATCAATAACCAGTTGTATACTTTCTTGCATGAGCGTTCCCGGAGCTAAACGTGGGGATGATAGGCGAACAGCGCAGGCGCGCCGCCGGTATGAATAAACAGAATCGGCCCTTCATCTTTGAAGCGTTTCTGACTGATACCGTCAATCAGCCCCGCCATCGCTTTTCCGGTATACACAGGATCAAGCAGAATGCCTTCCAGACGCGCCAGCAATTTCACTGCTTCCATGCCTTCGTCGTTCGGCACGCCGTAGCCAGGTGCAAAATAGTCATCCCAGAGTAAAATTTCCGCTGATACGGTCAGCTCCAGTTCTTTCGCAATCGCCTGTTGTAGGTTAACCACTTTCGGCAATTGATCGGCAACGGAACGCGACACGGTCACGCCAATCAGTTCGCTTTCAGGCATCAGGTGTTCCAGCCCAACAGCCAATCCGGCGTGAGTTCCGGCACTGCCCGATGCGACCACCACCGACGAAATATTAACCGCCCCTTCACACTGTTGCGCGATTTCCAGCGCACTCTCCACATAACCCAGCGCGCCCAGAGCATTAGAACCGCCAACCGGAATGACATACGGGCGAAAGCCTTGTGCTTCGACTCGCGTCGCCAGCTCTTCCAGTTGGGCATTGGGATCGGTCAGTGCGTCGCACATTTCAATCTGGGTATTGAACAGATCCAGCAACAAACGATTGCCGTTGGTTAAATAGTTTTCTGCGGTTGTGCCAATAGGATTTTCCAGCAGCGCCACGCAGTGCAGACCGAGTTTCGCCGCGACTGCGGCAGTCTGGCGCACATGGTTAGACTGGATCGCGCCGGCAGTAATCAGCGTATCGGCACCTTCGCGCAGGGCATCTGCCGCGAGAAATTCCAGCTTACGTAATTTATTGCCGCCCATTGCCATGGGTGTGACGTCATCCCGTTTGATGAAAATTTCCCGTCCAAGATAATCAGAAAAGCGCGGCAGATATTCGAGCGGCGTTGGCGCGCCGATAAACTCCAACCGTGGAAAACGGGTTAAATTATGCAGTGGCATAACAGCCTCCGATGTGTGTTGTTGTGATTTTCTTATTATGCACGCTGAAAACGCGTAAATAAAAAAGGCGCTAGTGAAAGCGCCCTTTTTTGTCATTATGCTGATTATTTGGTCACATCAGCACCAAACCATTTTTCGGAAAGAGCTTGCAGAGTGCCGTCTTTTTGCATTTCCGCAATTGCATCATTCACTGCTTTCAGCAGGTCTTCATTTCCTTTACGCAGCGCCACGCCAGACTCCTGACGGGAGAATGCTTCACCGGTTACTGCCAGCGTATCGTTGGTTTTCTTTACCAGATCCAGCGCTGCCAGACGGTCAACGAGGATCGCATCGATACGGCCTACGCGCAGATCCTGATATTTGGTCGGGTCATCATCATAGGTACGCACATCGACGCCCTGAACATTCTGCCGCAGCCACTCTTCATAGTTGGTGCCCAGACCGACACCCACTTTTTTGCCTTTCAGATCAGCAGCCGTTTTAATGGTGCCTTCGTTACCTTTTTTCACCAGCGCCTGAATACCGGAAATGGTGTAAGGGGTAGAGAAATCGTATTTTTTCTTGCGCTCGTCAGAAATGGTGACCTGATTAATCACCACATCAATGCGTTTAGAGTCCAGCGACGCCAGCATACCGTCCCATTTGGTCGGTTTTAGTGACGCCTCAACGCCAAGATGTTTTGCCAGCTGTTGGGCAAATTCCACTTCAAAACCGGTTAATTTGCCGTCATCCCCCTGAAAACTGAACGGCGGATAAGTGCCTTCCAGCCCTACCAGCAGCGTGCCGCGCTCTTTGACTTTATTAAGCAGACCTTCATCTGCAAAACTTTTAACGCTCATGCCCGCAACCAGCGCCACGGCCATCACACCCATCAATGCCTGACGTCCCAGATGTGCTAATTTCATATTCACCCCGAATGTTGTTATGTCTGTTTGCAGTGTAGAGCCATTGTTTGTAAACACAAAAACAACTCCGCTACATCTTATTCTTATTTAATATATATCAGAAGCAGGCAGGCTGGAGGATTTCTGCACAAGTCCGGTACAGGTTTGCCGCTGATAGTGTTGATACTTCCGTAATGCGATGCGGTAATTGTTGGTGCTGGTGGTGGGCAGCCACGGGGCGAGGATTTCATCAAGGAAACCGTCCTGCAGCTGATCGAGGGAAATATTTTGCTCGTGTAGATGATTCCCCAAACGGCGCAGACGAACGACATATTCACGCACCGTACCAGGGCTCATTTCAGTTTGCTCAAAAAGAAATTGCTTAAAGCCGATAATATCGAAAAAATCACTCTGCGTTTTGCAATGTAAATCACCGCAAAATCGGCACAATGCCGCCCATGATTTTTGTTCCGTTTGCCAGCCATTTTCATCAAGCAGCGCGTCCAGGCGGGAAATCTCGATTTTATTCACTATTTTGCCGTCGCGAACGAGGGTAATGCGATCGAGTAATTTACGGCAATGCGCGCAATGAGTCTGGCTGTGTTTAAAGTCTTTAAGATAGCGGCTTAATGGCCGTCTTTTCAGGTGCTGCACCATCATTAAGAACTCCTGGTAGTCAAAATTAAAGTGCGGCATTTACTGACGTTATAACTTACCCAGTTTAGTGCGTAACCGTTTAATGGCCTGGCTGTGTAACTGACTGACCCGCGATTCCCCGACCTCCAGCACCGCGCCAATCTCTTTGAGATTCAGCTCTTCCTGGTAATAGAGGGTTAATACCAGTTTTTCGCGCTCCGGCAACGTTTCGATAGCTTCCATCACCCGCTGGCGCAGATTACTGTCCAGCAGTTGTTGTAGCGGGTTTTCTCGCTGATGATCATCAGTAACCAGTTCGATGCTATCGCCGTGCTCTTCGCGCCACTCATCGTAGGAGAAGAGCTGGCTGTTATTGGTGTCGAGCAACATTTGGCGATAATCGGCAATATCGATCCCTAAACGTTCCGCTACCTCAGTTTCCGTGGCGTTGCGGCCAAGTTCCTGCTCCAGTTGCCCTATTGCCTGTGCCACTTCACGCGCGTTGCGTCGCACGCTGCGCGGCACCCAGTCACGGCTGCGAAGTTCATCCAGCATAGCGCCACGGATACGCTGCACTGCGTAAGTTGTAAATGCCGTTCCTTGTAGGGCGTCATAGCGTTCGACGGCATTAAGTAACCCAATGCCGCCCGCCTGTAGCAGATCGTCAAGTTCCACGCTCGCGGGCAGTCGAACCTGCAGGCGCAATGCTTCGTGACGCACCAGCGGGACATAACGCTGCCACAGCGAGTGTTTATCCATTACACCTTCAGCGGTATAGAGTGAATTCACGATAAACAGCCCTGCGTTATATGAGTTATCGGCATGATTATCCGTTTCTGCAGGGTTTTTAATCGGACGATTAGTGGGTGAAATGAGGGGTTATTTGGGGGTTACCGGTAAATTGCGGACAGAAAAAACCCCGCCGGTGGCGGGGAAGCACGTTGCTGACAAATTGCGCTTCATGTTGCCGGATGCGGCGTAAACGCCTTAACCGGCCTACAAAAATGTGCAAATTCAATAAATTGCAATTCACCTTGTAGGCCTGATAAGCGCAGCGCATCAGGCAATTTGGCGTTGCCGTCAGTCTCAGTTAATCAGGTTACGACGATTAACCCTGCAGCAGAGACAGAACCTGCTGCGGTACCTGGTTAGCTTTGGACAGCACGGAGTTACCTGCCTGCTGGATGATCTGCGCTTTCGACATGTTGGACACTTCGGTCGCATAGTCGGCGTCCTGAATGCGGGACTGCGCTTCAGACAGGTTGGTGGTGGTGTTGTTCAGGTTGGTGATAGCGGAATCGAGACGGTTCTGCACGGCACCTAGAGAAGACCGGAATTTGTCGACTGATGCAATAGCTTTATCCAGAAGCGCCAGCGGATCCTCAGTTGAAGCACCTTCAAATTGCTCAGTCGCAGTTGTGGTTACCTTACCATTAGTATCAGTAACATCACTTAAATTCAGATCAGTTAACTCAAGAGCTGTTGCTCCATTCTTAAGAATGTCTGCCGCATCACCAGCAGAATAGTTTTTGCCTTGAAGTGTGACGAAACCTTGAGCTGTGCCGTCTTTATCTGCTGAAACTTTGATCAGCTGACCTGTTTGCTTGGCATCGTCAACACCGTTCGCATAATCATCATAAGTAACATCAATGGTGTTTAAGGTTACTTTACCTGAAGCGGCATTAACAGAAGCAGCATAGAAGTCTTTACCTGACTGAACAACATAATCAGCTGTTGCCTTACCATCTTTATCAAGGATGTTGTGCAGCGACAGGCTTGACGTATCGGAAACCCCCAATTTGGCTGCGATTGCTGCAGACTCATCAGTATCACCGAAGTTAACATCAACAGGTTCATTGCCAGCGGCTTGCGGGATAGATGTGATAGCATTGCTGACATTAAGAGAGTTTTTAGAAACTGAGAAGCCATTCAGCCCCAAAGTTGAAGAATCAATTTTCTTCAGATCGATGGAGATAGTTTGACCATCATTCGCACCAACCTGAATTTTCATTGAACCATCTTTGGAAAGAACATTAACGCCGTTGAACTGAGTCTGACCGGATACGCGGTCAATTTCATCGAGACGGGATTTGATTTCGTCCTGTATTGAAGACAGGTCAGAATCAGAGTTAGTACCGGTAGTGGCCTGAACGGTCAATTCACGAACACGCTGCAGGTTGTTGTTGATTTCAGACAGTGCGCCTTCAGTGGTCTGCGCCAGAGAGATACCGTCGTTGGCGTTACGTGCGGCCTGAGTCAGACCTTTGATGTTAGAAGTGAAGCGGTTAGCAATCGCCTGGCCCGCAGCGTCATCTTTAGCGCTGTTAATGCGCAGACCAGAAGAGAGGCGCTCGATAGAAGTCGACAGCGCAGACTGGTTTTTGTTGATGTTGTTCTGAGTGATCAGCGAGAGGCTGTTGGTATTAATGACTTGTGCCATGATTCATTTTCCTGTTTTCAAGTCTACGGTTTAAGTATTGGGCTTCCACCCTTCGGCTTCGTCGCCGTCAACCCTGTTATCGTCTGGTCACTCACAACCTTTAGAATTTTTTTCTAGCGGTCGAAATACTCCCCTTCCTCGTTGCTGTTCGTGTCATTAAGCCAAAAAATAAATCGTAAACTTTGCCCCGCTTACGCCGATAACCCCGGTATTCGTTCTATACGTCGCATGATTAAGGAATTTATATGGCTAGTATTTCAACGCTTGGGGTTGGGTCGGGGCTGGACTTAAGCAGCATCCTTGACAGTCTGGAGGCGGCAGAAAAATCTACCCTGACGCCGATATCAAAACAGCAAAGCTCTTACACCGCGAAACTGAGCGCCTACGGGACGCTGAAAAGTGCACTAGAGAGTTTCCAGACAGCCAACACAGCACTGAATAAAGCCGATTTATTTGCCGCCACTTCAACCACCAGCAGTTCATCGGCTTTCAGCGCCACCACCACGGGCAGCGCGATTGCCGGGAAATACACCATTAGCGTTAGCCAACTGGCGCAGGCACAAACGCTGACCACAAAAATTAGTCAAAAAGACAGTAAAGCTGCCATCGCCACCAGCGATAGCGTACTGACTATCCAGCAAGGCGGCGGTAAAGATCCGGTCACGATTGATATCAGCGCGGCTAACTCGTCACTTTCCGGCATTCGCGATGCCATTAACAACGCCAAAGCTGGTGTCAGCGCCAGTATCATCAATGTGGGAAACGGCGAATATCGTCTGTCCATCACCGCTAACGATACGGGCAACGATAACGCTATGAAACTTAGCGTCAGCGGCGACAGCGCCCTGGAAAGTTTTATGGGTTACAACGGAACGTCGGGTGATAGCAGCAATGGCATGATTGAAAGCGTCACCGCGCAAAACGCCAAACTGACAGTCAATAACGTTGAGATTGAAAACAGCAGTAACACTATCAGCGACGCGCTGGAAGATATCACACTCAACCTGAATGACGTCACCACCGGTAATCAGACACTGACCATCAGTAAAGACACATCCAAAGCTGAAAATGCAGTCAAAGCATGGGTGGATGCCTATAACACATTGCAGGATACATTCAGTAGCTTAACCAAATACACCGCTGTCGATGCCGGAGCAGAAAGTCAGGACTCCAGTAATGGAGCATTACTTGGTGACTCCACACTGCGTACCATCCAGACTCAGCTTAAAACCTTGCTCGCCAATACTCACAGCAGTTCAAACTATAAAACGCTGGCACAGATTGGCATTACCAGCGATGCCAGTACCGGCAAGCTGGAAATCGCGACCGACAAACTGCAAACGGCACTAAAAAAAGATGCCGCTGGCATCGGTGAAATGTTTATAGGTGACGGTAAAAGTACAGGGGTAACTACCGGCATTAGTAGCAACCTGACCAGTTGGCTCTCTTCCACCGGGATAATCCAGGCCGCAAAAGATGGCGTCAGCAAAACGCTGAATAATTTGACCGACCAGTACAACGCAGCCAGTGAGCGTATCGATACCTTAATGACGCGCTATAAAGCCCAGTTCACCCAATTAGATGTGTTAATGAACTCGCTTAACTCCACCAGTAGCTATCTGACACAGCAGTTCGACACCTCAAATAGCAACTCGAAATAATCTTCAGGAGAAACTATGTACGCGGCAAAAGGCACCCAGGCCTATGCACAAATTGGCGTCGAAAGCGCCGTAATGAGCGCCAGCCAGCAGCAGCTGGTCACCATGCTATTTGATGGAGTGCTGAGCGCACTGGTTAGAGCGCGCCTGTTTATGCAGGACAACAATCAGCAAGGCAAAGGCGTCTCTTTGTCAAAAGCGATCAACATCATTGAGAACGGACTGCGGGTGAGTCTTGATGAAGAGAGCAAAGACGAATTAACCCAAAACTTGATTGCTCTTTATAGCTATATGGTCAGGCGCTTGCTGCAAGCCAATTTACGCAACGATGTCTCCGCAGTCGAAGAAGTGGAAGCATTAATGCGTAATATTGCCGATGCCTGGAAAGAGTCGTTACTCTCCCCTTCTTTGATTCAGGACCCAGTCTGATGAACCATGCACCGCATTTATATTTCGCCTGGCAACAACTCGTCGAAAAAAGCCAGCTCATGTTACGCCTGGCAACGGAAGAACAATGGGACGAACTCATCGCCAGCGAAATGGCGTATGTTAATGCGGTGCAGGAGATTGCACATTTGACTGAAGAGGTTGACCCGTCCACCACGATGCAGGAGCAGCTCCGCCCGATGCTGCGCCTGATTCTCGACAACGAAAGCAAGGTAAAGCAGTTATTACAGATTCGGATGGATGAACTGGCGAAACTGGTCGGTCAGTCATCGGTGCAAAAATCGGTGTTAAGTGCCTATGGCGATCAGGGCGGCTTTGTGCTGGCTCCGCAGGATAACCTCTTTTGAATCTGAATGAGTCGATGGCTCGCGAATAATCCGATTACGGCTACGCTTCTAATGTTCCCCTTGAATGGAGTCGAAGAATGCGTAATCCCACGCTGTTACAATGTTTTCACTGGTATTACCCGGAAGGCGGTAAGCTCTGGCCTGAACTGGCCGAGCGCGCCGACGGTTTTAATGATATTGGTATCAATATGGTCTGGTTGCCGCCCGCCTATAAAGGCGCATCGGGCGGGTATTCGGTCGGCTACGACTCCTATGATTTATTTGATTTAGGTGAGTTTGATCAGAAAGGCAGCATCCCTACTAAATATGGCGATAAAGTACAACTGCTGGCCGCCATTGACGCCCTGAAACGTAATGACATTGCGGTGCTGTTGGACGTGGTAGTCAACCACAAAATGGGCGCGGATGAAAAAGAAGCTATTCGCGTGCAGCGTGTAAATGCTGACGACCGTACGCAAATTGATGAAGAAATCATTGAGTGCGAAGGCTGGACGCGTTACACCTTCCCCGCCCGTGCCGGGCAATACTCACAGTTTATCTGGGATTTCAAATGTTTTAGCGGTATCGACCATATCGAAAACCCTGATGAAGATGGCATATTTAAAATTGTTAACGACTACACCGGCGAAGGCTGGAACGATCAGGTTGATGATGAATTAGGTAATTTCGATTATCTGATGGGTGAGAATATCGATTTCCGCAATCATGCCGTGACGGAAGAGATTAAATACTGGGCGCGCTGGGTGATGGAACAAACACAATGCGACGGTTTTCGTCTTGATGCGGTCAAACATATTCCGGCGTGGTTTTATAAAGAGTGGATCGAACACGTACAGGAAGTTGCGCCAAAGCCGCTGTTTATTGTGGCAGAGTACTGGTCGCATGAAGTCGATAAACTGCAAACGTATATTGATCAGGTGGAAGGCAAAACCATGCTGTTCGATGCGCCGCTGCAGATGAAATTCCATGAAGCATCGCGCATGGGGCGCGACTACGACATGACGCAGATTTTCACGGGTACATTAGTGGAAGCCGATCCTTTTCACGCCGTAACCCTCGTTGCCAACCATGACACCCAACCGTTGCAAGCCCTCGAAGCGCCAGTCGAACCGTGGTTTAAACTGCTGGCGTATGCCTTAATTTTGTTGCGGGAAAATGGCGTTCCTTCGGTATTCTATCCGGACCTCTACGGTGCGCATTACGAAGATGTCGGTGGTGACGGGCAAACCTATCCGATAGATATGCCAATAATCGAACAGCTTGATGAGTTAATTCTCGCCCGTCAGCGTTTCGCCCACGGTGTACAGACGTTATTTTTCGACCATCCGAACTGCATTGCCTTTAGCCGCAGTGGCACTGACGAATATCCCGGCTGCGTGGTGGTCATGTCGAACGGGGATGATGGCGAAAAAACCATTCATCTGGGAGAGAATTACGGCAATAAAACCTGGCGTGATTTTCTTGGGAACCGGCAAGAGAGTGTAGTAACCGACGAAAACGGCGAAGCGACCTTCTTTTGCAACGGCGGCAGCGTTAGCGTGTGGGTTATCGAAGAGGTGATTTAAATTCATCCCCGGCAGCAAGCCGGGGAGATTTCATTACGGCAGTGGCGTCGGTAACGGCGCTTTATCCAGCGCGGCGGCACACTCTGCTGTCGGGCGATCCACACGCTCCATCGTCATACCATCGTACTCAATGGTGTTACCGTCACGCTCAACCTCGTACAGCTCACGTTTTACGGTAACGTTAGTGAGATCATCAGACATCAATGTCAACTTACCCGGCACGGCAATCACCCGCTGCCACTGACGGCAATCCAGGGTATCGCCCTCTTTAGTGACAATCAGGCTGCCTATCGCTTCCGGGCTGACCAGCGCACGTTGCGGCCCTTTGGTCTGCCAGTAGCCCGCCAGCCAGTCCGGCGCGGGGGTTTTCACGACATTGTTATAGTTTTCGACTTCGGCACAGCCCGCCAGCAACAAGAGCGCGCCTGCAATTGCGAGTTTTTTCATCATTCGTCCTGCATGAGAAGAAAAGAGGATTGTGGCATTAAAGCCCTGATGTCGCCAGCCTTTCAAGGTTCAGAGAGAAATTTGATCTAACTATTATTTTTGTGAATTATTACCCCGAAAATAAATTTGCATGGTGTATGATTCGCGACTCTTGTTTCAAACCTTCTGAGTTCAGAGGCTACATTCATGTCATGGCAGCAATTCAAACACGCCTGGTTGATTAAATTCTGGGCCCCCATCCCTGCGGTCATCGCGGCGGGTATTCTCTCTACTTACTATTTTGGCATTACTGGCACCTTTTGGGCTGTCACGGGTGAATTTACCCGTTGGGGCGGCCAGCTCCTGCAACTGTTCGGCGTCCATGCTGAAGAGTGGGGTTACTTTAAAATTATCCATCTGGAAGGATCGCCATTAACCCGCATCGACGGGATGATGATCCTCGGTATGTTTGGCGGCTGCTTTGCCGCAGCGCTGTGGGCCAACAATGTCAAACTGCGAATGCCGCGCAGCCGTATCCGCATTATGCAGGCCATCATTGGCGGCATTATCGCCGGTTTTGGCGCGCGTCTGGCAATGGGCTGTAACCTGGCGGCGTTCTTTACCGGTATTCCTCAGTTCTCGCTGCATGCCTGGTTCTTTGCCATCGCCACTGCCATTGGTTCATGGTTTGGCGCGCGCTTTACCCTGCTGCCCATCTTCCGTATTCCCGTGAAAATGCAGAAAGTTTCTGCCGCCTCACCGCTGACGCAAAAACCGGATCAGGCGCGGCGTCGTTTTCGTCTCGGGATGGTGGTCTTTTTCGGCATGCTGGGCTGGGCGCTGCTCACAGCGATGAACCAACCCAAACTGGGGCTGGCAATGCTGTTTGGCGTCGGCTTTGGTTTACTGATTGAACGTGCGCAAATCTGCTTTACTTCGGCGTTCCGCGATATGTGGATCACCGGACGTACCCATATGGCGAAAGCAATCATTATTGGTATGGCGGTGAGTGCCATCGGGATCTTCAGTTACGTACAGTTAGGCGTTGAACCCAAAATCATGTGGGCGGGACCAAACGCGGTAATTGGTGGTTTACTGTTTGGTTTTGGCATCGTGCTGGCTGGCGGCTGCGAAACCGGCTGGATGTACCGCGCGGTAGAAGGCCAGGTGCACTACTGGTGGGTCGGTCTGGGCAATGTGATCGGCTCAACGATTCTGGCGTATTACTGGGATGATTTCGCTCCGGCGCTGGCCACCGACTGGGACAAAATCAACCTGCTGAAAACCTTTGGTCCGGTGGGTGGCCTGCTGGTGACATATTTGCTGTTGTTTGCTGCGCTGATGTTGATTATCGGCTGGGAAAAACGCTTCTTCCGCCGTGCGGCACCGCAGACTGCTAAGGAGATCGCATGAAAAATATCGTTCCTGATTACCGCCTTGATATGGTGGGTGAACCCTGCCCTTATCCGGCAGTCGCAACCCTTGAGGCGATGCCGCAGTTAAAAAAAGGGGAAATCCTGGAAGTGGTGAGCGACTGTCCGCAGTCGATCAATAATATTCCACTGGATGCGCGTAATCACGGCTATACGGTGCTGGATATTCAGCAAGACGGGCCGACCATTCGTTATTTAATTCAGAAGTAATCCCTCATTCCCGCTGTGACCCACAGCGGGAACATCGTTACCTTTGTATCACATAGATTTTACCCACCCCCTCTCCTATTCTTTTCAGTATGATCTCAGGAGGTTTCTATGTGTGGACGCTTTGCCCAATCCCAAACGCGTGAAGATTACCTTGCGCTTCTCGCGGAAGATATTGAACGCGATATTCCCTATGATCCCGAACCCATTGGCAGATACAACGTCGCGCCGGGAACCAAAGTCCTACTGCTCAGTGAACGTGATGAACACCTTCATCTGGATCCGGTTTTCTGGGGATATGCTCCCGGATGGTGGGATAAACCGCCGCTGATTAACGCCCGCGTAGAAACTGCGGCAACCAGTCGTATGTTTAAACCGCTCTGGCAACATGGTCGGGCAATCTGTTTTGCCGATGGCTGGTTTGAGTGGAAAAAAGAAGGCGACAAAAAGCAGCCTTATTTTATCTATCGTGCTGATGGACAACCTATTTTTATGGCCGCGATAGGTAGCACACCATTTGAGCGTGGTGACGAAGCCGAAGGATTTTTGATCGTCACAGCTGCGGCAGATCAAGGTCTGGTAGATATTCATGACCGCCGCCCACTGGTACTGTCGCCAGAAGCTGCGCGGGAATGGATGCGGCAAGAGATTAGCGGTAAAGAAGCCTCAGAAATCGCGGCCAGTGGCTGTGTTCCAGCAAACCAGTTCTCCTGGCACCCGGTATCGCGCGCGGTGGGTAATGTTAGAAACCAGGGTGCGGAGTTAATTCAACCGGTTTGATAAGCCAGGAGACTATTGATCAATAATACTGCGTCATAAGAAATCTCTATTAGACAAAGTAGACGCTCCTTCCACATGCGCCACAAGAAACCTCTATTCCAGTGACACAATTACGCCTGATTATTTCCCTAGCCCGGAATATGAATAAAAACATCAACAAAGATTAAATTATTCAAACGTTACTGTTGCGTCTGCGGTCGTAGCAACATCCGACGTGGTGATGAGTGTTAAAAGAGACACTCTGATGTTCAGAGGGGTTATCGCGTTTACGGATCGTGGATGGCAGAAAACTTTCAGGATCAGGTATCCATTTTAAACCAGAAATTGAGTGAGTTTGCCCCATCCATGCCCCAAGCGGTGAGATTGGAAGTAATTAACAACAGGTTACAAAACCTACACCTGCATGGACATCACTTCCTGATACGCCGCCACCAGCTTATTACGCACCTGAATCCCCATTTGCATAGAAACTGAGGCTTTTTGCATATCGGTCATCACATCGTTTAACGCCACGCCGGGTTCACCGAGGGTGAATTTTTCTGCCTGCGTGCGGGCAGCTGTTTGTGTATCGCTAATGCGATCGAGCGCGGCGTGCAGCTGCCCGGCAAAACTAATGGTCGGTTGCGGCAGTGAATCCTGCGCACGCGCACTCATCGCCGTAGCCTGTAACTGGCTGATAACCCCTTCAATCCCCTGTATCGCTGACATTTTCGTCTCCTGGATAATTTCTGGTAGCAAAGCCTACCAGTAAGTCAATAAGACAAAGGCGCTAAATAGCAACAAAAAAACGGGTTTATTGGCGGATAGAAAAAAACGAAAGCACAAATAATGGCAGCGTCAATTTTTCGAGTTTGCTGACCCGGGAGTGAGTCTTGTTCCACTTTGCCAATAACGCCGTCCATAATCAGCCACGAGGTGCGCGATGAATGCGACTGCAGCCCAGACAAAATCTCTTGAGTGGCTTAATCGCCTGCGTGCGAATCCGAAAATTCCATTGATTGTTGCCGGTTCCGCGGCAGTGGCGGTCATGGTCGCACTGATCCTGTGGGCGAAAGCCCCCGACTACCGCACATTATTCAGCAATCTTTCCGATCAGGATGGTGGCGCAATTGTCAGCCAACTGACGCAAATGAATATTCCTTACCGCTTCAGCGAAGCCAGCGGCGCTATTGAAGTTCCGGCAGATAAAGTTCACGAGCTGCGTCTGCGCCTGGCGCAACAAGGTTTGCCCAAAGGCGGCGCGGTCGGTTTCGAACTGCTCGATCAGGAAAAGTTTGGTATCAGCCAGTTCAGCGAACAGGTGAATTATCAGCGGGCGCTGGAAGGCGAGCTTTCTCGTACCATCGAAACTATCGGCCCGGTAAAAGGGGCGCGCGTACATCTGGCAATGCCGAAACCGTCTTTATTCGTCCGTGAACAAAAATCCCCTTCTGCATCGGTGACGGTAAATCTGTTACCCGGCCGCGCACTCGATGAAGGGCAAATTAGCGCCATTGTGCATCTGGTTTCCAGCGCGGTGGCTGGTCTGCCGCCGGGGAACGTCACGCTGGTGGATCAGGGCGGACATCTGTTAACCCAGTCCAACACCAGCGGGCGCGATCTTAATGACGCTCAGTTGAAATATGCCAGCGATGTCGAAGGCCGTATTCAGCGGCGTATTGAAGCGATCCTGTCGCCTATTGTCGGCAACGGTAATATTCACGCCCAGGTTACGGCGCAGCTGGACTTCGCCAGTAAAGAACAAACGGAAGAACAGTATCGCCCTAATGGTGATGAATCTCAGGCGGCGCTTCGTTCACGCCAGCTTAATGAGAGCGAGCAAAGCGGTTCCGGTTATCCGGGCGGCGTACCGGGGGCGTTGTCGAATCAACCGGCACCTGCGAATAACGCGCCAATCAGCACGCCTCCGGCAAATCAAAATAACCGCCAGCAGCAGGCGAGCACCACCAGCAATAGTGGGCCGCGTAGCACACAGCGGAATGAAACCAGTAACTACGAAGTCGATCGCACCATTCGTCATACCAAAATGAACGTGGGCGATGTGCAACGTCTGTCAGTCGCGGTTGTGGTGAATTACAAAACCTTGCCAGATGGCAAACCGTTGCCTCTCAGCAACGAACAGATGAAGCAAATTGAAGATCTGACCCGCGAGGCGATGGGCTTTTCTGAAAAACGCGGTGATTCGCTCAATGTCGTTAACTCGCCGTTCAATAGCAGTGACGAAAGCGGCGGAGAACTGCCATTCTGGCAACAGCAAGCGTTTATCGATCAGTTACTTGCTGCCGGTCGCTGGTTGCTGGTACTGCTGGTGGCGTGGCTGCTGTGGCGGAAAGCGGTACGTCCGCAGCTAACACGTCGCGCTGAGGCGATGAAAGCTGTACAGCAACAGGCGCAGGCCCGCGAGGAAGTGGAAGATGCGGTGGAAGTCCGCCTGAGCAAAGACGAACAACTACAACAACGGCGCGCTAACCAACGGCTGGGTGCAGAAGTCATGAGCCAGCGTATCCGTGAAATGTCTGATAACGATCCGCGCGTGGTGGCGCTGGTCATTCGCCAGTGGATAAATAACGATCATGAGTAACCTGACAGGCACAGATAAAAGCGTCATCCTGCTGATGACCATTGGCGAAGACCGGGCGGCAGAGGTGTTCAAGCACCTCTCCCAGCGCGAAGTGCAAACCCTGAGCGCTGCAATGGCGAACGTCACGCAGATCTCCAACAAGCAGCTAACCGATGTGCTGGCAGAGTTTGAGCAAGAAGCTGAACAGTTTGCCGCACTGAATATCAACGCCAACGATTATCTGCGTTCGGTATTGGTCAAAGCTCTGGGTGAGGAACGTGCCGCCAGCCTGCTGGAAGATATTCTCGAAACTCGCGATACCGCCAGCGGTATTGAAACGCTCAACTTTATGGAGCCGCAGAGCGCCGCCGATCTGATTCGCGATGAGCATCCGCAAATTATCGCCACCATTCTGGTGCATCTGAAGCGCGCCCAGGCCGCCGATATTCTGGCGTTGTTCGATGAACGTCTGCGCCACGACGTGATGTTGCGTATCGCCACCTTTGGCGGCGTGCAGCCAGCCGCGCTGGCGGAGCTGACCGAAGTACTGAATGGCTTGCTCGACGGTCAGAATCTCAAGCGCAGCAAAATGGGCGGCGTGAGAACGGCAGCCGAAATTATCAACCTGATGAAAACTCAGCAGGAAGAAGCCGTTATTACCGCCGTGCGTGAATTCGACGGCGAGCTGGCGCAGAAAATCATCGACGAGATGTTCCTGTTCGAGAATCTGGTGGATGTCGACGATCGCAGCATCCAGCGTCTGTTGCAGGAAGTGGATTCCGAATCGCTGTTGATCGCGCTGAAAGGGGCCGAGCAGCCACTGCGCGAGAAATTCCTGCGCAATATGTCGCAACGTGCCGCCGATATTCTGCGCGACGATCTCGCCAACCGTGGTCCGGTGCGTCTGTCGCAGGTGGAAAACGAACAGAAAGCGATTCTGCTGATTGTGCGCCGCCTTGCCGAAACTGGCGAGATGGTAATTGGCAGCGGCGAGGATACCTATGTCTAATAATCTGCCCTGGAAAACCTGGACGCCGGACGATCTCGCGCCACCACAGGCAGAGTTTGTGCCAATAGTTGAGCCGGAAGAAACCATCATTGAAGAGGCCGAACCCAGCCTTGAGCAGCAACTGGCGCAACTGCAAATGCAGGCCCACGAGCAAGGTTATCAGGCGGGGATTGCCGAAGGTCGCCAGCAAGGTCATAAGCAGGGCTATCAGGAAGGACTGGCCCAGGGGCTGGAACAAGGTCTGGCAGAGGCGAAGTCTCAACAAGCGCCAATTCATGCCCGGATGCAGCAACTGGTCAGCGAATTTCAAACTACCCTTGATGCGCTTGATAGTGTGATTGCTTCGCGCCTGATGCAGATGGCGCTGGAGGCGGCACGTCAGGTGATCGGTCAGACGCCAACGGTGGATAACTCGGCACTGATCAAACAGATCCAACAGCTGTTGCAGCAAGAACCGTTATTCAGCGGTAAACCACAGCTGCGCGTGCATCCGGATGACCTGCAACGTGTGGATGATATGCTCGGCGCAACCTTAAGTTTGCATGGCTGGCGCTTGCGGGGCGATCCCACCCTCCATCCTGGCGGTTGCAAAGTCTCCGCCGATGAAGGCGATCTCGACGCCAGTGTCGCCACTCGCTGGCAAGAACTCTGCCGTCTGGCAGCACCAGGAGTGGTGTAATGACCACGCGCCTGACTCGCTGGCTAACCACGCTGGATAACTTTGAAGCCAAAATGACGCAGTTGCCTGCGGTACGTCGCTACGGGCGATTAACTCGCGCTACCGGGCTGGTGCTGGAAGCCACCGGATTACAATTGCCGCTCGGCGCAACCTGTGTCATTGAGCGCCAGAACGGCAGCGAAACGCACGAAGTAGAAAGCGAAGTCGTTGGCTTTAACGGTCAACGGCTGTTTTTAATGCCGCTGGAGGAAGTGGAAGGTGTCCTGCCCGGCGCGCGTGTTTATGCCAAAAACATTTCGACAGAAGGGCTGCAAAGCGGCAAGCAGTTGCCGCTCGGTCCGGCGTTATTAGGTCGCGTTCTGGACGGCAGCGGTAAACCGCTCGATGGCCTGCCCTCCCCCGATACGACGGAAACCGGTGCGCTGATTACCCCACCATTTAACCCATTGCAACGTACACCGATTGAACATGTGCTGGACACCGGCGTGCGCCCAATCAATGCCCTGCTTACCGTTGGGCGCGGGCAGCGTATGGGTCTGTTTGCTGGTTCTGGTGTCGGTAAAAGTGTGCTGCTGGGGATGATGGCCCGTTACACCCGCGCCGATGTCATTGTCGTGGGTTTGATTGGTGAACGTGGGCGCGAAGTAAAAGATTTTATTGAGAATATCCTCGGTGCCGAAGGGCGTGCACGATCAGTGGTGATTGCCGCTCCGGCGGATGTGTCTCCGCTCCTGCGAATGCAAGGTGCCGCCTATGCCACGCGCATTGCCGAAGATTTTCGCGATCGTGGTCAGCATGTGTTGCTGATTATGGACTCCCTCACCCGCTACGCGATGGCCCAGCGTGAAATTGCGCTGGCGATTGGCGAACCACCCGCCACCAAAGGTTATCCACCGTCGGTGTTTGCCAAATTACCGGCACTGGTCGAGCGTGCCGGAAATGGCATTAGCGGCGGCGGCTCGATTACCGCGTTTTATACCGTGCTCACTGAAGGCGATGACCAGCAGGACCCCATTGCCGACTCCGCGCGGGCGATCCTCGACGGTCACATTGTGCTGTCTCGCCGACTGGCGGAAGCCGGGCACTATCCGGCTATCGATATTGAAGCGTCGATCAGCCGCGCAATGACGGCGTTGATCAGTGAGCAACATTACGCGCGAGTGCGCACCTTTAAACAGCTGTTGTCGAGTTTTCAGCGTAACCGCGATCTGGTTAGCGTCGGCGCGTATGCCAAAGGCAGCGATCCGATGCTCGATAAAGCCATCGCCCTGTGGCCGCAGCTGGAGGGCTATTTACAACAAGGCATTTTTGAACGCGCGGACTGGGAAGCGTCTCTCCAGGGGCTGGAGCGTATTTTCCCGACAGTGTCATAACCCAGGAGATAACGGCAGATGGCAGAACATGGCGCGCTGGCGACCCTGAAAGATCTGGCAGAAAAAGAGGTAGAGGATGCCGCGCGCCTGCTGGGTGAAATGCGTCGCGGGTGTCAGCAGGCGGAAGAACAGCTCAAAATGCTGATCGATTATCAGAATGAATATCGCAATAACCTCAACAGCGATATGAGTGCCGGGATGACCAGCAACCGCTGGATCAACTATCAGCAGTTTATCCAGACGCTGGAAAAAGCCATTACTCAGCATCGCCAGCAACTTAATCAGTGGACGCAGAAAGTTGACATTGCCCTGAACAGCTGGCGAGAAAAGAAACAACGTTTGCAGGCCTGGCAGACACTGCAGGAACGGCAATCCACGGCGGCACTGCTTGCAGAAAACCGCCTCGATCAGAAAAAGATGGATGAGTTCGCCCAGCGCGCCGCCATGAGGAAACCTGAATGATTCGCTTAGCGCCCTTGATTACCGCCGACGTTGACACCACCACATTGCCTGGCGGCAAAGCCAGCGATGCTGCACAAGATTTTCTCGCGTTGTTGAGCGAAGCATTAGCAGGCGAGACAACTACCGACAAAGCGGCCCCCCAGTTGCTGGTGGCAACAGATAAGCCCACGACAAAAGGCGAGCCGCTGATCAGCGATATTGTTTCCGACGCGCAACAAGCTAATTTACTGATCCCTGTGGATGAAACACCGCCTGTCATCAACGACGAACAATCCACATCAACACCGTTAACCACCGCTCAGACGATGGCGTTGGCTGCGGTGGCTGACAAAAATACGACAAAAGACGAAAAAGCGGATGATCTGAATGAAGACGTCACCGCAAGCCTGAGCGCCCTTTTTGCGATGTTGCCGGGTGTTGACAATACGCCCAAAGTGACTGATGTGCCGTCAACCGTGTTACCGGCAGAGAAACCAACGCTCTTCACAAAACTGACTTCTGCGCAACTCACAACAGCACAGCCTGATGATGCCCCCGGCACACCAGCTCAGCCATTAACACCGCTGGTAGCAGAAGCCCAGAGTAAAGCGGAAGTCATCAGCACACCTTCACCGGTGACCGCTGCCGCCAGCCCGCTAATCACTCCACACCAGACACAGCCACTGCCCACCGTCGCCGCGCCTGTTTTGAGTGCACCGCTGGGTTCTCACGAATGGCAACAATCATTAAGCCAGCATATTTCGCTGTTCACCCGCCAGGGGCAACAAAGTGCAGAGTTGCGTCTGCACCCGCAGGATTTAGGTGAAGTGCAAATCTCCCTCAAAGTGGATGATAACCAGGCGCAAATCCAGATGGTTTCACCGCATCAGCATGTACGCGCCGCCCTGGAAGCAGCGCTGCCGGTACTGCGTACGCAGCTGGCCGAAAGTGGCATTCAGTTAGGGCAAAGCAACATCAGTGGCGAAAGCTTTAGTGGTCAGCAGCAGGCCGCTTCCCAACAACAGCAAAGCCAACGCACAGTAAACCATGAACCTCTGGCGGGGGAAGACGACGATACGCTTCCGGTTCCCGTCTCTTTACAAGGGCGTGTAACAGGCAACAGCGGCGTTGATATTTTCGCCTAACGTCAGAGGTAGCACCGTAATCCGCGTCTTTTCCCCGCTTTGTTGCGCTCAAGACGCAGGATAATTAGCCGATAAGCAGTAGCGACACAGGAAGACCGCAACACATGACTGATTACGCGATAAGCAAGAAAAGCAAGCGATCGCTTTGGATCCCGATTCTGGTATTCATTACCCTCGCGGCCTGTGCCAGCGCAGGTTACAGCTACTGGCATTCGCATCAGGTTGCCGCTGACGACAAAGCGCAGCAACGCGTCGTGCCCACACCGGTCTTCTATGCGCTGGATACCTTCACGGTCAATCTGGGCGATGCGGATCGCGTGCTTTATATCGGCATAACCCTGCGCCTGAAAGATGAAGCTACCCGCTCGCGGCTGAGTGAGTATTTGCCGGAAGTCCGTAGCCGTTTGCTGTTACTGTTTTCGCGTCAGGATGCTGCCGTACTGGCGACAGAAGAAGGCAAGAAAAACCTGATTGCCGAGATTAAAACCACACTTTCCACCCCGCTTGTTGCCGGGCAACCGAAACAGGATGTCACCGACGTGCTGTATACCGCTTTTATTCTGCGATAACGACATGGGCGATAGTATTCTTTCTCAAGCTGAAATTGATGCGCTGTTGAATGGCGACAGCGAAGTCAAAGACGAACCGACAGCCAGTGTTAGCGGCGAAAGTGACATTCGTCCGTACGATCCGAATACCCAACGACGGGTTGTGCGCGAACGTTTGCAGGCGCTGGAAATCATTAATGAGCGCTTTGCTCGCCATTTTCGTATGGGGCTGTTCAACCTGCTGCGCCGTAGCCCGGATATTACCGTCGGGGCCATCCGCATTCAGCCGTACCATGAATTTGCCCGCAACCTGCCGGTGCCGACCAACCTGAACCTTATCCATCTGAAACCGCTGCGCGGCACAGGGCTGGTGGTGTTCTCGCCGAGTCTGGTGTTTATCGCCGTGGATAACCTGTTTGGCGGCGATGGACGCTTCCCGACCAAAGTGGAAGGTCGCGAGTTTACCCATACCGAACAGCGCGTCATCAACCGCATGTTGAAACTGGCGCTTGAAGGCTATAGCGACGCCTGGAAGGCGATTAATCCGCTGGAAGTTGAGTACGTGCGTTCGGAAATGCAGGTGAAATTTACCAATATCACCACCTCGCCGAACGACATTGTGGTTAACACGCCGTTCCATGTGGAGATTGGCAACCTGACCGGCGAATTTAATATCTGCCTGCCATTCAGCATGATCGAGCCGCTACGGGAATTGTTGGTTAACCCACCGCTGGAAAACTCGCGTAATGAAGATCAGAACTGGCGCGATAACCTGGTGCGCCAGGTGCAGCATTCACAGCTGGAGTTGGTCGCCAACTTTGCCGATATCTCGCTACGCCTGTCGCAGATTTTAAAACTGAAACCCGGTGACGTCCTGCCGATAGAAAAACCCGACCGCATCATCGCCCATGTTGACGGCGTCCCGGTGCTGACCAGTCAGTACGGCACTCTCAACGGTCAGTATGCGTTACGGATAGAACATTTGATTAACCCGATTTTAAATTCTCTGAACGAGGAACAGCCCAAATGAGTGACATGAATAATCCGGCCGATGACAACAACGGCGCAATGGACGATCTGTGGGCTGAAGCGTTGAGCGAACAAAAATCAACCAGTAGCAAAAGCGCTGCCGACGCGGTGTTCCAGCAATTTGGCGGTGGTGATGTCAGCGGAACGTTGCAGGATATCGACCTGATTATGGATATTCCGGTCAAGCTGACCGTCGAACTGGGCCGTACGCGGATGACCATCAAAGAACTGTTGCGTCTGACGCAAGGGTCCGTCGTGGCGCTGGACGGTCTGGCGGGCGAACCACTGGATATTCTGATCAACGGTTATTTAATCGCCCAGGGCGAAGTGGTGGTCGTTGCCGATAAATATGGCGTGCGGATCACCGATATCATTACTCCGTCTGAGCGAATGCGCCGCCTGAGCCGTTAGTGATGAATAACCACGCTACTGTGCAATCTTCCGCGCCGGTTTCTACTGCGCCACTGCTGCAGGTGAGCGGCGCACTCATCGCCATTATTGCCCTGATCCTCGCTGCTGCCTGGCTGATAAAACGGTTGGGATTTGCTCCTAAACGCACTGGCGTTAACGGTCTGAAAATTAGCGCCAGTGCTTCACTGGGCGCGCGTGAACGGGTTGTGGTGGTCGATGTGGAAGATGCACGGCTGGTGCTCGGCGTTACCGCAGGGCAAATCAATCTGCTGCATAAACTTCCCCCTTCTGCACCAACGGAAGAGATACCGCAGACCGATTTTCAGTCGGTCATGAAAAATTTGCTTAAGCGTAGCGGGAGATCCTGATGCGTCGTTTATTGTCTGTCGCACCTGTCCTTCTCTGGCTGATTACGCCCCTCGCCTTCGCGCAACTGCCGGGTATCACCAGCCAGCCGCTGCCTGGCGGTGGACAAAGCTGGTCGCTCCCGGTGCAGACGCTGGTGTTCATCACCTCGTTGACGTTTATTCCGGCAATTTTACTGATGATGACCAGTTTCACCCGCATCATCATTGTTTTTGGTTTATTGCGTAACGCGCTGGGAACACCCTCCGCGCCACCTAACCAGGTATTGCTGGGGCTGGCACTGTTTTTGACCTTTTTTATTATGTCACCGGTGATCGACAAAATTTATGTCGATGCATACCAGCCATTCAGCGAAGAGAAAATATCAATGCAGGAGGCGCTGGAAAAAGGGGCGCAGCCGCTGCGTGAGTTTATGCTGCGTCAGACCCGTGAGGCAGATTTAGGGTTGTTTGCCAGACTGGCGAATACCGGCCCGTTGCAGGGACCTGAAGCCGTGCCGATGCGCATTTTGCTCCCGGCCTACGTGACCAGCGAGTTGAAAACCGCATTTCAGATAGGCTTCACGATTTTCATCCCTTTTTTGATTATCGACCTGGTGATAGCCAGCGTGTTGATAGCATTGGGGATGATGATGGTTCCCCCAGCCACCATTGCTCTGCCCTTTAAACTGATGCTGTTTGTACTGGTGGATGGCTGGCAATTGCTGGTCGGTTCGCTGGCGCAGAGCTTTTACAGCTAGAGAGGCAAAATGACACCTGAATCGGTCATGATGATGGGGACTGAAGCGATGAAAGTCGCGCTGGCACTGGCTGCCCCGCTATTGTTGGTAGCGTTGGTCACGGGCCTTATCATCAGTATTTTGCAGGCCGCCACGCAGATTAACGAAATGACGCTGTCGTTTATTCCGAAAATCATCGCCGTATTTATCGCCATTATTATTGCCGGACCGTGGATGCTCAATCTGTTGCTGGATTACGTCCGCACCTTGTTCACTAACCTGCCGTATATCATCGGGTAGCCGTACTATGTTGCAGGTGACAAGCGAACAATGGCTATCCTGGTTAAACCTGTACTTCTGGCCGTTACTGCGCGTGCTGACGCTGATCTCCACCGCGCCGATTCTGAGCGAACGCAGCGTACCGAAACGGGTAAAACTGGGTCTGGCAATGATGATCACGTTCGCCATTGCCCCATCATTACCTGCCAACGATGTTCCTGTTTTTTCGTTCTTTGCTCTGTGGCTGGCCGTGCAGCAGATCCTGATCGGCATTGCGCTTGGTTTTACCATGCAATTTGCCTTTGCCGCTGTGCGAACCGCTGGCGAAATTATCGGTCTGCAAATGGGGCTGTCATTTGCGACATTTGTCGATCCGGCCAGCCATCTTAATATGCCCGTTTTAGCGCGTATCATGGATATGCTGGCGTTACTGCTGTTCCTGACATTTAACGGTCATTTATGGTTGATTTCACTGCTGGTCGATACCTTTCACACCCTGCCGATTGGTGGCGAACCGTTGAACAGCAATGCGTTTCTGGCACTCACCAAAGCAGGGAGTTTGATTTTCCTTAACGGGCTGATGCTGGCGTTACCGCTCATTACTCTGCTGCTGACACTGAATCTGGCATTAGGTTTACTTAATCGTATGGCCCCGCAATTATCCATTTTTGTTATTGGATTTCCATTAACTCTGACTGTCGGTATCTCTTTAATGGCGGCATTAATGCCGTTAATTGCGCCTTTTTGCGAACATTTATTCAGTGAAATTTTTAATTTGCTGGCTGATATTATTAGTGAATTGCCATTAATATAATTCCGTAACGT
>NZ_SJWV01000299.1:0-3150 GCF_004352695.1 Escherichia sp. KCJ4928 | reverse complement strand
GTAACAGACTGTTTAACAATGAAAATATTAAAAAAAGAAAGGATCTGACACGAGGCATTTTAGCCAGAAAATGCCATTATCAGATCCTTTCTCATTTTTGTTCAATAATTGCGCGTCTGTTACTCGCCTTTCTTCTGTAGCAACTTTTCCGGTACGTTTCCGGTTGTTTCTTTCAAGTAATCAGCCAGTATCTGTGGGAGGTTGTCGGCAACTCTGGCACTGGCATTACAGGCTTTAACCACTTCCCTTTTAAGCCTGTCCAGCATGGCGGGGGTAATCTGTGGGAAGCTCCTTTGCATAGTAAGCGGGAGGCTGTCCATGATTGATGAAATCTGACTCGCCAGCTTTGAAAGCGCGTACAGGCAAAACTCAGTATCAATCACGTCACCGCGATCGCGATCGTTTTTAAGTTCCTGCGCCTCTGCCTGTGCTGTCAGTAATCTGATCCTGACTCGTAAAAGTTCATCATCGTCAATCTCGCCTTTGTCGTTTATAAGCTGGCTAATTGCATTGTTAACCCTATTTTCTATCACGCTGGCAACATCATAAAACGCCTCACGGCCTTTACGCTCAACGGGAGTTACTCCCCACTTGTCGAACGCTGTCGCACTTACACGGCAGCTTTTCGCCATGTTTTTTTTGTTCATCAGATGAGATTTCATTAATACACCAACTTAATTACTGCTTCAGGTTGGTGTATTGCTTGCATCTTTCCCTTTTCATTCATAAAGATAGATCAAACAACAAAACCACCACCACCACCCTGAAAAGGCTCATAAATAGCGAAAATCCGCGAGGTCGCCGCCCCGTAACGGGTCCATATGCCGGAAAGGACCCGTAAAAAAAGCCGGATTTCTCCGGCCTGTCTCAGATGGTTTTCAGTATGCGATCGATGTCGCCGTCATCGCCCGGGTTTCTGCCATCGTATGCCATGCCTGCTGATACGGCTTGCGGGCTGTGCATGTCCATAAAGTTTTCAAAGGCTGCGGTAAGCTCTGGTGCAACCTTCTGGCGTTCCTGCTCTATGGTCATGCTAAGGATGCTTTTAGCCGTACCAACATCGATACAAGGCACGTTTGCCATTGCACGTAGCAGCGGCTGATAGTCGCCAGATTCATCAAGTGCCATAATCGCATCAGCGCGCGGTTTGTCCTGCTCTTCCAGTCTGTTGAGTTGATATACGGCCTCGTAGGTTGATAAACCTCTGTCAGCCATTGCCCGCGCTTCTGCTTTAAATTTACTCGCCAGCGGTAGCGCCATGATGCTTTCATTCGTAGCCATCGTTCCCCCTGCTTATCGCGCCAGCGGCTGAACGGATACGCCAGAACCCGCAAAGGCGGCGCATTTTTTCGCGTCAGTGTCGGCGCTCTCAGGCCAGTTTACGGCGGCGATATTAAATATCCCCGTCTTGTAACACTGTGCTGATTTCTGCTTTGACGTGTCCACGGGGTACGAGGTCAGATAAACAGCCTTGCCAGATTCCTGACCATCCCACGGCTTAAACTCACCATTGTCCGCCAGCATCAGCGGGGTAAATTCCTGAATAACGCCAGCATCAGCGGCAAAATGTACCAGCGTCGTTGATACCTGCTGACTGCCAGCAAATAACTCAATGTATGGAGTGTCCATAGAATCCCCCGTTAACCAATTTTGACGGTAACAAATTTGCGAATATCTGCCGGAACCGGCTGCGGTGCGCTGTGCGTCTGCACGTACTCAATCGCCGGATCGCCGTCCTCAATCCAGTTTTTCGGGTAGTACATGTTTTGCGTTGCGCCTGTTCTTACAGCTTCCTGATCCATAATCGCACCATAGGCCACCAGCCCTTTATTGTTGGTGTTACCCAGGACCAGCAAATCAGGCTCAAGGAAATATTTTTCTGTGCCGTCGCTGTCGGCGTATTTGCCGGAATAGACGATAAGGGCAATATCGCCCAGATAGCCTTTAAAGCTCACTACTTCGCCCAGGTTTTTGCAGGCCAGTTCTGCGGCGGATTCTGAACCACGGGAAAGATCGTACAGTTCGCGGAATTTTTTAAAGCTGCGTAACGTGCGCCATACCTCAGCGCCCATAATCATGACGTTTGCGGGGCAATTGCCCTGATCCGCATAAAGCTCAATATCATAGATTGGATCGTGAGTTTCTTTGTCCTGCTCTGACCATTTACGGCCTTTGGCCTGCTCTATGATGTTTTTTTCCGGTATCTTCCAGTCGATTTCATAGCGCTCTATGCCTTCGCCCTCAATGATGTTTTTTCCGGTCGTTACCGCATTTACCGCCAGCCATTCCACGCGCGCTTTTATGGCGTTTACCTGGCGGCGCATATTGCCAGTAATCAGGCGCATACGGCGATAGGTAGGGTCGTTAAGCTGTGCCGGATCTTCTCCGGCCATGCGCATGATGGTTTTCGTTGGATCGATTTCGTGCTTCGGCTTCATGTATCCAGGTTTAATCGTGCTGGTTTCGTACCCTTTATCGCGCTGGACCTGACTACCCACCATAGGCGAACAAAACGCCGACATCGTAACCTCTTCAATGTCCAGGGTGTCCAGCATGATGTTTTGGGTGTTGAATGTCGCCACGTTCGGGAAAAACAGCGTGGTAAACAGCGGACTGAATTTAAATTCCGCAATATCCCCGCGATTCAGGTACGCGAAAAGCTGGTTAGTGTTAAGTGCCGTTGCTTTGCCTGCCATTATTCACCTCCATGCGTCTGATTCATGCCCAGCGCCGCGCGTAAATAGGCGCGTACCTGCCAGCCTGTTGACGGCTCAACCATCGCCAGCGGATCAAGTCCTGCCGCGATGCCTGCTTTTACGTTCTGCTGGTGGCGTTCCTTGAGCGCCTCCACGATGTCGGGGCTTATGTACACGGTCACCCCGCCTTTTTTCTCTTCTGCCATAGTCAGAAATTCCTCTTTGACTTAAAAAATCATAACTGGATGTTCATCCAGTTATGATTATAATCATGATTGCATTTTGTGCAATGATGTTGAGTTGTGTTGTAAATTATGAAATGATTATCCCGATCATGTGTGTCAGTGCACCAAAAAAACCTCATATGCAAAAGCCCGATAAGTTTCCTCTGAGCTTATCGGGCTTTTTTATCTGCCTGCAAAGATGTCGAACGAAAATTAACCACAATCATCAT
>NZ_SJWV01000298.1:0-3152 GCF_004352695.1 Escherichia sp. KCJ4928 | reverse complement strand
GCGCGCTGTTCGTGACACGGTGGTCTCTGTTGCCCGTGCGGTATGGAACTGGATTTTCTTCTGAACCTGTCGTGACTGATGCCCTCCCTGACTCTGAGTCTGCTCACAAAAGCACTGTTTTCGTTACTGTCTCTCTTGTCCGTGCAATAGCTCAATAATAGAATAAAACGATCGATATCTATTTTATCGATCGTTTATATCGATCGATAGGCTAATAATAACCTTTGTCAGTAACATGCACAGATACGTACAGAAATACATTCAGGGAACAACAGAACCACACGTCAGAAACTCCCACAGCCGGACCTCCGGCACTGTAACCCTTTACCTGCCGGTATCCACATCTGTGGATACCGGCTTTTTTATTCACCCTCACTCTGATTAAGGAAATGCTGATGAAACGACATCTGAATACCTGCTACAGGCTGGTATGGAATCACATTACGGGCGCTTTCGTGGTTGCCTCCGAACTGGCCCGCGCACGGGGTAAACGTGGCGGTGTGGCGGTTGCACTGTCTCTTGCCGCGGTCACGTCACTCCCGGTGCTGGCTGCTGACATCGTTGTGCACCCGGGTGAAACAGTGAATGGCGGAACACTGGTAAACCATGACAACCAGTTTGTATCCGGAACAGCTGATGGCGTGACTGTCAGTACCGGGCTTGAGCTGGGGCCGGACAGTGACGAAAACACCGGCGGGCAATGGATAAACGCGGGTGGCACAGGCAGAAACACCACTGTCACCGCAAATGGTCGTCAGATTGTGCAGGCAGGAGGAACTGCCAGTGATACGGTTATTCGTGATGGCGGAGGGCAGAGCCTTAACGGACTGGCGGTGAACACCACGCTGGATAACAGAGGTGAGCAGTGGGTACACGGGGGAGGGAAAGCTGCCGGTACAATTATTAACCAGGATGGTTACCAGACCATAAAACATGGCGGACTGGCAACCGGAACCATCGTCAACACCGGTGCAGAAGGTGGTCCGGAGTCTGAAAATGTGTCCAGCGGTCAGATGGTCGGAGGGACGGCTGAATCCACCACCATCAACAAAAATGGCCGGCAGGTTATCTGGTCTTCGGGGATGGCACGGGACACCCTCATTTACGCCGGTGGTGACCAGACGGTACACGGAGAGGCACATAACACCCGGCTGGAGGGGGGTAACCAGTATGTACACAACGGTGGCACGGCAACAGAGACGCTGATAAACCGTGATGGCTGGCAGGTGATTAAGGAAGGAGGAACTGCCGCGCATACCACCATCAACCAGAAAGGAAAGCTGCAGGTGAATGCCGGCGGTAAAGCGTCTGATGTCACCCAGAACACGGGCGGTGCACTGGTTACCAGTACAGCTGCAACCGTCACCGGTACAAACCGCCTGGGAGCATTCTCCGTTGTGGCGGGTAAGGCTGATAATGTCGTACTGGAAAATGGCGGACGTCTGGATGTGCTGAGCGGACACACAGCCACTAATACCCGTGTGGATGATGGCGGAACGCTGGATGTCCGCAACGGTGGTGCCGCCACCACCGTATCCATGGGGAATGGCGGTGTACTGCTGGCCGATTCCGGTGCCGCTGTCAGTGGTACCCGGAGCGACGGAAAGGCATTCAGTATCGGAGGCGGTCAGGCGGATGCCCTGATGCTGGAAAAAGGCAGTTCATTCACGCTGAACGCCGGTGATACGGCCACGGATACCACGGTAAATGGCGGACTGTTCACCGCCAGGGGCGGCACACTGGCGGGCACCACCACGCTGAATAACGGCGCCATACTTACCCTTTCCGGGAAGACGGTGAACAACGATACCCTGACCATCCGTGAAGGCGATGCACTCCTGCAGGGAGGCTCTCTCACCGGTAACGGCAGCGTGGAAAAATCAGGAAGTGGCACACTCACTGTCAGCAACACCACACTCACCCAGAAAGCCGTCAACCTGAATGAAGGCACGCTGACGCTGAACGACAGTACCGTCACCACGGATGTCATTGCTCAGCGCGGTACAGCCCTGAAGCTGACCGGCAGCACTGTGCTGAACGGTGCCATTGACCCCACGAATGTCACTCTCGCCTCCGGTGCCACCTGGAATATCCCCGATAACGCCACGGTGCTGTCGGTGGTGGATGACCTCAGCCATGCCGGACAGATTCATTTCACCTCCACCCGCACAGGGAAGTTCGTACCGGCAACCCTGAAAGTGAAAAACCTGAACGGGCAGAATGGCACCATCAGCCTGCGTGTACGCCCGGATATGGCGCAGAACAATGCTGACAGACTGGTCATTGACGGTGGCAGGGCAACCGGAAAAACCATCCTGAATCTGGTGAACGCCGGCAACAGTGCGTCGGGGCTGGCGACCAGCGGTAAGGGTATTCAGGTGGTGGAAGCCATTAACGGTGCCACCACGGAGGAAGGGGCCTTTGTCCAGGGGAACAGGCTGCAGGCCGGTGCCTTTAACTACTCCCTCAACCGGGACAGTGATGAGAGCTGGTATCTGCGCAGTGAAAATGCTTATCGTGCAGAAGTCCCCCTGTATGCCTCCATGCTGACACAGGCAATGGACTATGACCGGATTCTGGCAGGCTCCCGCAGCCATCAGACCGGTGTAAACGGTGAAAATAACAGCGTCCGTCTCAGCATTCAGGGCGGCCATCTCGGTCACGATAACAACGGCGGTATTGCCCGTGGGGCCACGCCGGAAAGCAGCGGCAGCTATGGCTTCGTCCGTCTGGAGGGTGACCTGCTCAGAACAGAGGTTGCCGGTATGTCTGTGACCGCAGGGATATATGGTGCTGCAGGCCATTCTTCCGTTGATGTTAAGGATGATGACGGCTCCCGCGCCGGCACGGTCCGGGATGATGCCGGCAGCCTGGGCGGATATATGAACCTGACACACACCTCCTCCGGCCTGTGGGCTGACATAGTGGCACAGGGAACCCGCCACAGTATGAAAGCGTCATCGGGCAATAACGACTTCCGCGCACGGGGCTGGGGCTGGCTGGGCTCACTGGAAACCGGTCTGCCCTTCAGTATCACTGACAACCTGATGCTGGAGCCACAACTGCAGTACACCTGGCAGGGACTTTCCCTGGATGACGGCCAGGATAACGCCGGTTATGTGAAGTTCGGGCATAGCAGTGCACAACATGTG
>NZ_SJWV01000297.1:0-3193 GCF_004352695.1 Escherichia sp. KCJ4928 | reverse complement strand
GGTTTCTTTTACCGTATCCCATGACCAGATAATTACCGGGGAAATGACAATTGCTGTAATAACAAGCCGGATAAGAAAATCAACAAGACGATTCGACGTGAATATGACTTTCATTATTTTCCCGACCTTACTGCCCCACCTGTTTCAGCTGACCGGCAATCTGCTCTTTCACTTTTTCGGTCAGCGCACCATTATCCGGGATTTTCTGGTTATTCATCAGGTCTTCGTAGAAGTTAGTGAAGTCCAGCTGGTCGAACTTAATACGCTGCAGTTCATCCACGGTTATTCCCCGGCAGTCAGGACTTTTTGCGCTGCCAAACCCGATACGCAACTGCCCGTTACGCCCCTGCTGCTGGACTATCTGCGCCAGCTTCGAATCAAACTGGCAGTAACTGCGCTTTTTCTGCAGACAGACACCCAGCACTTTCCGGGAGCAGAACTCGCCCACACTCACCGTCAGTTTGTTGTCCTTTGCCTTTCCCAGCGCCTTTTCTTCGCTGTTGCACTTCGCCAGACCCACATCCTGACCCCAGCCACCATCCTTACAGCAGTTACTGAAGCCGGCTGCGGCCTTACGGCAGAATTTCGCCTCGCCCGTGAAAGCCCTGACATCCACACCATTCAGGGCGGCAACATCCTTACCTGCGGCGGCAAGCGCAGCCAGCTGTGATACTGCCTCACCAAAATCACTGCTTTTTCCGCTCTGCGCCTTATCGCATTCACCGTCAAGGCAGAAGACATCACCACCACAGACCATCACTTTTCCTGATGTTCTGGACTCGCAGGAGTACGTGGCATACTCATGCAGACAGCTTCCCTCATCGGAATAAAACGCGCACTGACGTGAGGCCAGCGTACAGGCCGGATTATCGACATATTTCTGACAGGTGCCGTTATCTGCGGACTGTGTGACATATTTATCCCGGTATGCCCAGCACGCCTGTGTGATGCTCCAGGTTTTACCTTCCATCACACCTGTTTTCGTCCCCCCCGGCTCTGAACACTCAGTACCTTTCAGCACGCCATCCCCTTTATTAAACGGACAACTCTCCACCCACTCCACCCGTGGAACCCATTCTTTATCACGGACCTTCATCCTGAGTTTCAGCGTAAAGGTGGAAGCACCACTGACAAGCGATTCATAGACCATCCTGTCACCATGTCCGTGCGGGAGGCAATTACCGTTTGCAGTACAGCCACTACCGGTCAGAACCTGCCCCTGTGTGACAGAAAATCCGGAGGGCACAGGTATGGTGAAAGTCCCGCTCTGTCCTGTAACCAGTTGCACATTAAAGGCTGTGTTCATAAAGTCGTAACGGGAGTTAAGGAAATATAGCCCTGCATGAGCCGACAGCGAGGCACTTTCCACTGTCCCGGCAACAGGTACGGTAACGCTGAACACCAGTTTCAGACCGTTCATACTGAACCGGAACTGTGAGTGCGGTATCGTCACCTCACGATATTCATCCGTGTATTTCCAGTCTCCTGTGATCCTGGCTGTCCTGGAACAATATTCCTCCACCATCGTGTCACGTTCACAGGTATAGTTTGTGAATTCACTGCGGTTTATCTGCTGCGCACTGCACTGCTGTCCGGTATTTCCCACGATACTGTCAGCCCGGTTCACCACATCCCTGCCGGTCTGAATAAACGGCGCATCCGGTGACAGAATGTCTTTCGGCTTGTTCATGAATGACTCTGTGATGGTTTTGCCGGTTTCACTGGTTGCCCATTGTGTGGTGCCGTTATTTTTCAGACCGCCATCCCCGCCGGCAGTCACCCCACCGTAATACTGCGTCTCATCCGGGTTCGCGTTATACCCGGGGATACTCTCCTGCGGATTAAAACTCTGAATACTGCCAATACCCTGCCCCTGGATCTGACGGGCAAAATCGGAACCTGCCCGGTAATCACTGTTGCTGTCGGCAAATACAGAAAAGCTCAGGAAAAAAACAATTGCACAAATATTGCGCGGTCTTCCGGAGTCATTAACATTCAGAGACCTGAAAAAGGTATTTATCTTTTCTTTCATAACCTGATCCATACTGGAGAATGAAGTGATGTCATCTCAACTTCAGAACGGTGTTGATTTTGGTGTATGGAGCTTCCTGGCGTACCGGGATTACTACTCAGATAACGACTTCAGTAACAATATCAGCGTCCTGAAGTCTGCACGCAGTGAACGACGACAGTACCGGTGATACCAGCAATGCGGACCTTCCGGCTGAAGCCGGAAACAGAGCTGAAGGTCACTGTTAAAAGCCCCCTTCACCGACCATCCCCATGCCAGACGTGGTATTGCTGATTCAGCATCCTGCCGCAGTCGCCGTTCAAGAAGGGCAGCCATTTTTACCGGACAGACAAAGGCAATGTAAGGCGGCAGCTTTGTAACAGGGAAACCATGTCCCTGACAGGAGGCATATGTACGGAATCCGTGAACGTTCATCGCGGCCACCAGTGCACGGATGTCCGGGTCAATCCGGTAATACCCGGCAGGTAAACTCATTGCGGCTTATCCCCGGTGCCGTCCAGCAGTCCCTGAGCCACCTGCCGGCAGTCTCCCGTGGCGGCCACTTTTTCCAGCGCCTGCCTGACGCGCAGATTTCCCCGGATGATGTCGTGCCCCTGGCTGCAGAACACCACCAGGGCCGGCACGCTGCGGATGCCGTACTGTGAAAACAACGTCGGGTCGATCTGAACACCATCGGTCGCGCCATCTTTTACCAGAGACAACACGGCTTCAGCGGTAGTCTTCAGGTCATTGTTCACCATGCCCCGCAGTGTGGCCGGAATGCCGTAGTGCCGGGTTTCTCCCAGCATCCGTTTCAGTCCCTCTTCGGGAATGGAGAACGACACAAAATACACGGCCCCCTGCTGTGGTTTGTCTTTCTGAGCAGCCTGCTGTTTACGGACCAGTTCATCGAGAAACTGGTTATCGGCATGCTGAAGGGGATTCGCCCTGACCTGCTGTTCTGCCCATGCCTGCAGTTGTGTGTCCGGATTTTCACGCAACTGCTGACTCAGTGTTTCCTGCTGCTTCAGGAACTGGCGATTTTCGGGCGTATTCACGTTTTCCGAAGCGTGGGCAGAAATAAACAGTCCTGCAGTCAGGGCGAATAAAATGTATATTTTTTTGTTCATATAATTCTCCTGCAAACAGGCAGTAATTAATCGCTACAACCAACACCTGATA